>JAHFPI010000095.1 GCA_023266795.1 Rhodospirillales bacterium | reverse complement strand
GCAAGAATTGAAATACAAAGGCGAAAAATCGGAGTTGCTGATCGGCAAGCGCAATAAAATCCGCGAGCACGTTACCATTAACCCCGGCACCGAAGGCGACAGGATGAAAACGGTTGTCGGCGACAATTGCCTGTTCATGATGTCGTCGCATGTCGCGCATGACTGTATCGTCGGCAATAACGTCATTCTCGCCAACAACGCGACGCTGGCGGGGCATGTGGAGGTCGGCGATTTCTCGATTATCGGCGGGTTGTCTGCGGTGCACCAGTTCGTCCGTATCGGGCCTTTTGCCATGATCGGCGGCATGTCCGGCGTGGAGCATGATGTCATCCCCTTCGGCCTGGTCAAAGGGGAGCGGGCGCATCTGGCGGGGCTAAACTATATCGGCCTTGAGCGGCGCGGCTTCACCAAAGAACAGGTGCAACTGCTGCTGAAAGCATTCAGGCAGCTCTTTGAAGGCACCGGCACATTGTCCGAGCGCACCGAGAAAGTAGCCAATGATTATAAAAACGAACAGGCTGTGATGCGCGTGATCGACTTCATCCGCGCGAAAGAGGGACGTTCGCTCCTTCAGCCAAAAATTGCCAACGGGTAGGATGATGAACCCTGGCCTCATGTCACGTCTGGGGATCATTGCCGGCGGCGGCGGGTTGCCCCTGAAACTCATTCAGGCCTGCCAGCGCGGCCAAAAACCGTTTTTTGTGCTGGCCATGCAGGGTCAGACGGATAAAAATATCCTTAATGATGTGCCACACCGCTGGGGGCGGGTCGGCGCCATCAACGAAGCAATCGACATCCTCAAAGCGGAGAATGTCGATACGCTGGTGCTGGCGGGCTCCGTCCGGCGTCCCGGCCTGCTGGAGATGAAGCCGGACTGGCGCACATTGCAGGTTTTTGCGCGGTTGGGGCGCTCGGCTTTGGGGGATGATACGCTGCTACGTGCCGTCGCCTCCGAGTTCGAAAAAGAGGGCTTCAAACTGGTCGGCGCGCACGAAATAGAACCGCAACTTATTACGCCTGAAGGCGTGCTGACAAAAAAGGCCCTTTCACCTGAAAACGCCGCCGATCTGGCTTATGGCGTTAAGGTTGTTAAAGCTCTGGGCCAACTGGATGTCGGTCAGGCGGCGGTTATACAGCAGGGGATTGCTTTGGGCGTTGAAGCCGTGGAAGGCACCGATGCTTTGCTGAAGCGGTGCCGTACGCTGCGCCGCAAGGGGCATGGCGGCGTACTGGTCAAAACCTGCAAGCCGCAGCAGGACAAGCGCATGGACCTGCCGGCCATCGGCCTTCGCACCATCCGGCTCGCCTATGAGGCGGGGCTGGAAGGCATCGCCATCGAGGCAGGCGCTTCCCTGATACTGGATCGCGAGGCCGTTATTTCCGCCGCCGACAAGCTTGGCATCTTTGTAACGGGATTTAAGGCGCCATGAAAAGGCCTCTCCTCATATTCCTGATCGCCGGAGAATCCTCCGGTGATTTTCTGGGAGCCAGCCTGATGCGCGCCTTGCGCAGCCAGCGTCCGGATATTGAATTTATTGGCGTCGGCGGGGGGCGTATGGCGGCGGCAGGGCTTAAAAGCCTTTTTCCGATGGAAGAGCTTTCCGTCATGGGCATCGCCGAAGTATTGCCTAAATTACTGCATATCCTTGCGCGCATCCGGCAGACGGCCAATGAAATCATAAAAACCAGACCAGATGCCGTCATTACGATTGATTCGCCGGATTTCTGTTTCCGGGTCGTTAAAAAGGTGAAACAAAAAACAAAATCCATTCCGTGCATCCATTATGTCGCGCCGAGCGTCTGGGCATGGCGTCCGGGGCGCGCCAAAAAGGTGGCGCAATTTCTGGATCACATGCTGACGCTGTTGCCGTTCGAGCCGCCTTATTTTGAAAAGCACGGGTTATCCTCCACTTTTGTGGGCCATTCGATCGTGGAGCGCATGGCGCAGCGCGGGGATGGCGCGCGTTTCCGCCGGAAATACGGCATCACGGAATCCCAGATGATCCTGTGTATGCTGCCGGGAAGCCGCATGAGCGAGCTGTCGCGCCTGCTGGGGAAATTCAGCGAAACGGCGGATATCATATTGCATAGCAGGCCGGATGCGGTGATCGTCGTGCCGACGCTGCCGCACCTGAGAAAATACATAGAAAAGTTTTTTGTCGGCAAGGGCATCAATCCGATTCTGGTCGATCAGGACGAGGATAAGTTCGACTGTTTTGCGGCGAGCTCGATTGCCCTCGCGGCTTCCGGCACGGTATCGCTGGAGCTGGCCCTGACGGACACGCCGCATATCATCGCTTATAAAATGAGCCGTTTTTCGGCATGGCTGGCGCGGCACCTGATAAAAACGCCCTATGCGAATTTAATCAATATTCTCCTCAACCGGTCGGTCGTGCCGGAATTGCTGCAGGAGCAATGCGAGCCGGAGGCGATGGCGCAGGAGCTGCTTAAGCTGCTGGAAAATAAAGATGCCCGCACCGCGCAGCTTGTGGATTTCCGCGCCGCCCTGATCCAGATTGGTCTGGGGGATCCTGTAAGCCCCAGTCAGAAGGCTGCCAGGGCTGTGCTGTCGGTTATCGACGAGGCGGGCGGCACGGCATGATGAAGCGTCTTGTGACATGGCTGTTTTATGTGGGCACATCTTTGCTGCTTGCGTGCCTGATCGCGCCGAGCTTTATAGACTGGAACCAGCACAAAGCCGATGTTCTGGCGCAGATATCCCCTTATTTTCAGCGTAAAGTCGATGTGGCGGGAAACATTTCATTCAGGATACTGCCCCAGCCGGAAATGACGATGGAATCGGTAACGGTGGCGAACGCGGCAGGTTCGAAAGCCGGTTCCCTGATAACCCTGAAATCTCTGAACGCCCGTATAAAGCTGGAACCGTTGCTGGAAGGCAGGATTGAGGTCGAAAATATCAGCCTCACTGACCCTGTCCTGAATCTTGAAATTTCCGCCGAAGGCAAGGCAAACTGGTCGGGCGTTTTAGCGGACGGTACAGGCCTTGGCGTTACGGCGGCCGCCATCCGGCTGAATCAGGTGATGATCACGAACGGCACGCTTAATTATATCAACCAGCAGACCGGATCGCAGAGAAGCATCGAGAACATGAATCTTGCCGTGACGGCGGATACGCTGCTGGGCCCGTATGGTATTAGCGGTGATATGCAGTACCAGAAGGCACAGGTGAAGCTTGATATGGACACCGGTGTTTACGATAAAACGATGTCAGCTCCAGTGCATATTGCCTTTAAGCCCGTCGAGGGATTGCCGCAGGTGGATATCAACGGCGTCATGGATCTGCAATCGGGTCTTGATATTCAGGGCGAGGCATCGGTAACGGGGAACAATCCGGGCGGCCTTCTTAACATCAAAGCCCTGAATGCCCTCGGGTTTATGCATGATAGCGTTGATATGACCGGCACCTTTGAGTTTAAGGGCGACCAGTTTGTGCTGAATGATATCAAAGCCAAATTCGGCCAGTCGGGCGATTTACGGGGAAAGCTATCCGTACAATTCTCCCGCAACGGCAAGCCTTCCGTCATTGTTGATCTGGAAGGCAACAACCTGACGGCCACAGAGAAGCCTGCTGATACCTATATGGCAGCTCCGGAGGACTTTGAGGGAAAGCTGCATTTCAAAGGGAAAAACATCGTCTGGGACGGCTGGCGTCTGGGAAGTGTGGATATTTCCACGGCCTTCAACCAGAAGGAATGGGCGATCAAGTCGGCGCAGGTCAGCCTGCCGGGAAATTCGCAGATCAAGCTTTCCGGAACCGTCACGCCGAAAACGGACAGCGGCGCCTATACGGCGTTGCAGGTCACGACGGATGATCTGGGCAAACTGGTTGACGCCTTTGCTCCGGCCGATAGCAGCATCTTTAAATCCCTTGGCGGTTCAGGCCCTGTCAAAAAGTTTGCATTGGCCGGCAGCCTTCAGGTTTCGCCCGCCAGTATCAGCTTTTTCAATATGGACGCGACTGTCGGCGACAGGACAAAAATTACCGGCGTGCTGAATATCGACCGGTCGCTGCCAAAGCCGAATTTTACGGCCAAGCTGAATTTTTCGGACTGGGATGATGCCGCTTTCCCTGCGGATGCCTATGACGGCTTTCTCCATGCGCTCATGAAATCCTCGGCGGATATGGAGTTTACGGCAAAAAATTATACAAAAGGCGGCCTCAGGATTGCCGGCATGACTTTCAAGGGAAAGACCGGCGAGCAGGGGTTGGATATCGTGGAGCTGGACGGTGCCTTGTCCGATAAGGAGAATTTTACCCTGAAGGGGCATGTGGCATCTTTGGCGCCGCTGTCCGGCATGGATATTACTTATACGGTGCAGGCGGCGCGTGTGGCGGATGTGGCCAAGGCGCTCAATATTGACCTGCCGCCGCTGGGGATGTCATGGGAAAATTTTGCTCTTAAGGGTGGTATTAAAGGAGATTCGCTGAAATATACCTTTACCGCGCAGGGCGGCGGCGATGATCTCGTATGGCAGGGCCTGCATATTTTCCGCTCCGCTATGACGGTCGAAGCGGATCCTTCCTCCGTGAAGATTTCCGGACTGGAAGGAACGGTATGGAGCGGGCAGCTGAATGCGGCTCTCACGTTTATCCGTCAGGAACAGGCGGCGGTATGGTCATCCGGTTTTAAAGGAAACCTGAAACAGGCCGATCTGCGTTTATTGGGAAGTCAAATGGGTTTCAAGGTTTTTCCGGCAGGGACGGGAGATATTGATTTCGACCTGACATCTCTGGACAACGCACCGGGCAGCTTATCGGGCGCGGGCGGTATTCAGAACGGTAATGTGACCGTCGAAAAATTTAATTTTGACAAGCTGGGAGACGCTGTGCATCAGATGAAGGAAGTGCCTGCTGACCTTCAACTGCAGATCGACAATCTTCTGCGTGATAATGGCTCTACGACCTTTAAAGACGTTCAGGGACGCCTGAAGGTGGATCATGGCAAACTTTCCATTGAAAAGATGAGCCTGTCGAATGCATCCGGAGAAATGGCTGTTACAGGGGCGGCGGATGTACCGGCAGGCAGCTTTGATCTTTCGGGGGAGCTGCAGCTTGGCAAACCGGAGGGATTTCCGGCCTTAAAAGTTCTGCGTACAGCGGAAATGCCGGATTATACGGTTGACAGCCATCCGATCGGGAAGTTTATCATTAAAAACAACCCTGCGCCGGTACCGGTGCCGCCGGTTGCCTCACCAGCACCGCCAGTTGATAAAGGGCCTATCAAGGACATTCTGAAGCGTCTGGACGAGAGCGAACAACCGCATCAGCAGCCTACGCCTCCTGCACAGCCACCATCGCCGCCGCAGCCGGACGTTATCAATAAAAAACTATTGCAAATGGAGATGCAGGAACTGATGCCGAAAGACACGGGAGCGCCAACTCCCCTGACGCCCTGAAATCAGGGCGTCAGAAGGATGTTGCTTAAAGCTTAAAGTCCGGTGCCGGATTCAAGTTTCTTGATGATCTTATCGACAGTCGTTTGACCGCTTGCGATGGCCTTATCAAGAACTTCGAAAAGCTCGCCTGATTCAAGTGAATGCTCGACGGCCTTGCGCAGGGTCAGCGGCTTTCCCTCGTTATCGAAGAAGCCTTCCCTGATGGGCAAATCGGCTTTGGGATTATTATTCACGGCCTTTCTAAAAGCCTCTGTCAGTCTGTTTTTATCTGATAAGTTCATTTTTTTGTCCTCAGTTAATGGTTGAAAATCAGGGGCCTGACGGTGTTGCCTTCTTGGTCGCCGGTTTCGGAGTTTCCTCCGCCTTCGGAGCTTCTTCCGCTGGAGTTTCCGTTGCGCCCTCATCCTGCGAGGCTTTATAGAACGCTTCGCCAATCGCCGTCCGAACGCATTGCAGCTTCTGGGTTTTTTCAATCATGACGGTGATGTCTTTTTGGGCTACGGCTTCAGTCAGCTCTTTCACGGTTTCACGGAAAGCTTCCTGTAGATCTGCCGGAGCCTTCTGGAAGTATTCTTCCTTTTCATCCATTTCGGCATCTTTCAGCACTTCTGCCGCCATAACGCCAGCCATCTGCCTTTCCTTGAAAATACGGTCGGCTTCAGCGTTCTTTTCCGCGTCTTTCAGCATGTTTGCGACTTCCGCATCGGAAAGGCCGCCATTAGCCTTGACGGTGATTTTCTGGGCGCGGCCTGTCTTCAGGTCTTTCGCCTGAACCTGCAGAACGCCGTCCGCATCGATGCTGAAGGTCACTTCGATTTGCGGCACGCCCTGCGGGGCCGGGGGAATGCCATCCAGCGTGAATTCGCCGAGGAGCTTGTTCTGGCTCGCAACTTCGCGCTCTCCCTGATAAACCTTGATGGAGACGTTGCGCTGATTGGCCTCGGCGGTGGAGAATACATCCTTGGCTTCGGTCGGGATGGTCGAGTTGCGGGGGATCATCTTGCCCATGACGTCACCCGCCGTGCGGATGCCGATAGTGAGCGGGATAACGTCCAGCAGCAGGACATTTTCAACCTTGCCGTCGAGAATGGCGCCCTGAATGCTGGCGCCCATGGCGACGATTTCCTGAACGCTGATGTCCTTGCGCGGCTCTTTTTTGAAGAGGGCTTTAACTGTTTCAACGACTTTCGGCATGCGGGTCTGCGCGCCGACCAGCAGGACGTCATCAATATCTTCCGGCTTCAGCCCGGCATCCGCCAGAGCTTTCAGGCAGGGGCCTTTGGTCTTGTCGATCAGGTCCTGCACCAGCTGTTCCAGCTTGCTGCGGGTGAGGGTGTGCTCGAAATTGATGTCCTCGCCTTCCGAATCTTTACCGATAAAGGGGATGCTGATTTCAACGCTATCCTGTGAAGACAGCTCGATCTTGGCTTTTTCGGCGGCGTCTTTCAGGCGTTGCAGCGCTTTAACGGTGTTGTCGTCGCTGCCTGCTTTCAGGTCAAGGCCGGTTTCCTGCTTCAGGGCTTCGATAAGGTGGTCCATGATGCGCGCGTCGAAGTCCTCGCCGCCGAGGAAGGTATCGCCGTTGGTGGAAAGCACCTGAATCAG
>JAHFPI010000094.1 GCA_023266795.1 Rhodospirillales bacterium | reverse complement strand
CCTCACTGCGCCACAACCATGCCGGTACGTCCGCCTCCGCCACCCGCCGCGTTATTGCTGGCAGGGCGCCGGAATAAAAAACTTTGTCCCACAGGACATCAACCGCCGCCTGATTCCAGTGCCGGGGGGCAATATATTCCAGCCAGTCGTCGCGCTTGATGGTACGAAAACGCGTCTCCGCACAGAAATCCTGCCCCTCCTGAGTATAAAAGCGCGCCGAACGCATAAAATAAGCCTTTGATTTATATTGTTATTAATAAAAACTTCCGCTGAAGCCGGAAAGAACTCTGACACAACCCTCTCCCCCCTTCAACTGCATTTGACAAATGAGAAAATCATTGCGCTTTTTCAATCTGTCAGCATTATTGTGGAGACCAGATTCTTGAAGGAGTCTTCACATGGCAAAAGTTTCCATATTAGGCGTTCTCTCCAACATCCAGATGCTTGTGCGCACCGCTCTCATCGGCACATGTGTCGGCACGGATGCGCAGGGCAACGTATACTACAAATGCAAGCCGCGAAAAGGCACCAAGCAGGAGCGCCGCTGGGTGATGTATGTGGCGGAAACGGAAGCCTCGCTGGTGCCTCCCGAGTGGCACGGCTGGCTGCATCATCAGACGGACGTCGTGCCTGCCGCGACCGGCAAGTACCGCCAGCCCTGGCAAAAACCGCATCAGCCCAACCTTACCAGCACAGGCCGCGCCTATTTTCCGCCGGGTCATGCGCTGAAAGGCGGACAGCGCGCCGCTGCGACAGGCGACTACGTTGCCTGGCAGCCGCCGAAATAATAAAAACAGAGGATCAAGAAAGATATGCAGAAAAATCTCGTTGAAACCATTCTGGGCGCCGTTGTTCTGCTGGTTGCCGGCGGGTTTCTGGCATTTTTTTACAAGACGACGGACATTCATCCTTCTTCCGGATATGTGATCACCGCCGCTTTCAGCAAAATCGACGGGCTCGACACGGGCAGCCCGGTGCGGGTCAGCGGCGTCAAGGTCGGGCAGGTGCTGGACTTCACACTTGACCCGAAAAACTACCGCGCCATCGTGCGCATGAACATCAACGATGGCGTCAGGCTGCCAAAAGACACGGCGGCGGTTATCGCCAGCTCTGGCCTGCTGGACGGCAAGTTCCTGTCGCTCGACCCGGGCGCGGACGAGGAAATGCTGAAAGCCGGCGACCAGATCGAATTCACCCAGTCCACGCCGGGGCTTGAACAGCTGCTGGGTCAGGTGATTTTCAGCCTGAACAAGGACAAGGGCGACGACAAGAAAAAAAGCGGCGACAAACCTGCCCCCAATAAATCCTAAATGATATTCCGCGCCCTGCTCACAACCCTGCTCCTGACAGGACTGTTTATCGGCACGACAACGCCCGCCTCCGCACGGCAGATGGACGAAACGGGCATTGCCGTGCTGCGCACGATCGACAAAGTCTCGGCGCGCAGCAGCACGTTTGAGGTGCCGGTTGATAAAACCGTCAAGTTCGGCAGCTCGTTGTATATCCGGCTGCGCGCCTGCCGCAAATCCTCGCCGCTCGACCAGCCGGAATCAGCCGCTTTCCTGCAGATATGGGAGAGAAAACCGGCCGATGAAAAATCCACCTGGGTTTTCAGCGGCTGGATGTTCGCGTCCAACCCCTCCCTTTCGGCGATGGACCATCCGGTTTACGACGTCTGGCTGATCGACTGTAAAAACGCCGCCACCTCCGCGAAACCGCAGGATTTCTCCTCCGAAAAAGCGCCGGAAGGCGCGCCTGTCAAAGAAAAACCGGCCGCTCCGGCCGCGCCCACCGATACAACGCCTGAACCTCCGGCTACCGAAACGCCCGCCCCGGATCCCGGCGGCGACTGATCTCCGTTAAAAGAAATATCTTTTTTCAGCGCTGCTTTTAAACGGCGATGATATTCGTCCCGTGGAATTTCATAGACGCCGAATTGCTCCAGATGCGCGTTGGTAAACTGGGTATCCAATAACTCGAAGCCCTGCCGCCACAGCCGCGCCGCCAGATATACCAGCGCTATCTTGCTGGCATCAGTGGCGGCGGAAAACATGCTCTCGCCAAAAAAAGCCGCGCCGAGGGCAATCCCGTAAAGCCCGCCGACCAGCTGCCCGTCCTGCCATGCCTCGACGCTATGCGCGAATCCCTGTTCGTGAAGCGCAGTATAGAGCGCGATAATATCTTCGTTGATCCACGTATCCGGACGCGCATCGGCGCAGCCGCGCATCACTGCGCCGAAAGCCCTGTCGAATGTAATCCTGTAAGGCTGCCGTTTCAGCGTACGGCGCAATTTTTTTGACACATGCAATCCGGCGATGGGCAAAATGCCGCGCGAATCCGGATCGTACCAGTGGATTTCACTGCTCTCCCTGTCCGGCGCCATCGGAAAAATTCCCGCGCGATACGCCTGCAGCACGATTTCCGGTGTTAATGCCGTCACAGCCTTCTCCGTTTTTTCAATTATCGCAGGGAATGGCGGTATCCGGAACTCCCCTGGACAAAAACTTTTCTGGAGATGCCGGCGCAGGAGCGCACGGGAACCGACACAACATCTTCCTCCCGCACATGCACGATATTATATTCCGGCCCGTACCCCGCCGTCAGAATCAGGCCCGACAGGTCATGCTCCAGATAAATCCCGCCCACATGCTCGACAAGCATGGGCCGCCCCGGCCGGAACGCCAGCCGCCCGACCGTATAAGCCAGATCGCCCGATAAGGTTTCACACATACGCTGCGGAAAAAGTACGATTCTTTGCTGCACCATTTCATCCCCCGTTTTATTGTTTTTTATTGTAACTATTTTCCCTAGTGCTGAGCTATATAATGCTTAAATAGTTAACAATTAGTTAATTTTACGTGTAATTATATTACATAATAATTTTACACCGAAAACCGTTACAGGTTTTTTATCAGCTTCAACGTCAGCAAGCTGTCCAGAGATGCTGCGCGGTGCCAGAGCGTCGAGCGCAGTTCTCCCGCCCTCACCGGCACATCGTCACAGCACATGCCCGCGCCGTCCGGGATGTACCCCTTCTTGACGTAGAGCCGCTGCGCCGCGCCATAGCTCTGGCACAAGCCGACGCTGATCCCGACTTCGAATTTTCCGGCTTCGCGCACCAGTGCCTCGCAGGCCTCCACTAATAATGCACCAACCCCCTGCCCGCGCGCATCGGGGATGACATTCAGATCCTGAATTTCAGGAATGTCCAGCCGCCGGAATGTCGCGTACAGCGGCACCCAGATCAGCTGCACGTAGCCGATCAGCCTGCCGGTTTGTTCTGCAACAAGAACGACGCGCTTTTTTTCCGCCTGTTCGGAAAGACAGCGTTCAAAATAATTCTTTTCATTGGTCGCCGCCATGTCCTCGGCGATGCGGTAAAGCCCGTCCAGATCGGGATTTGTTGCGGGACGTATGGAGATCATTTCAGCACCCTCCGGCGGTACAACAGCATCAGCACCAGCAGCGTATTCATACTAACAACAACCACGGGATAAAGAACAGTGGCCAGTACCGGTTTTTCCAGCGCGAAAATGGACAGGAGGAACTGCACCGCGCCGATCGAAAAAGAGCAGGCTCCCTCCTCTGCCGGTTTCATCCATGACTTTCTGAAAGTCGGGTAAAAGGCCACGATGTCGATTGCTGAGACAATCACCACCGCCCACAACGGATTATCCGTCATCCACCAGACAGGAATAGCACCCATGGCGATGATGAAAGCTATCCAGTCGCTGCGGGAAATATGCTTCTCGCCATAGAATACGGCCACGCCCGCGATCATAAAATTGATCGCCGCCGCCACGCCGAGGTTCCACGCGCCGGGGCCGCCTTTTTCAACGTACTGCACGGCAAAACCGATTGACGCCAGCGTACCCCAGATAAACCAGGTGAACACATGCGGCCTGACCGTGCGGCGGTAGATTCCCCACAAGTAAAGGGCGTAGCTGATCAGCCCGACCGCAACCGACAACCCGCCGATGATTTCTTTTTCCGACATGTGACAAGTATACCCTTTTCGGCCAGCGCTAAAAAGTCTAACATTTCGCAAACATAAGGAATACCGGAATGTCTTTCAAATCCATACCCAGAAGTGTCATCATGCTCGGTTTTGTCAGCATGTTCATGGACATTTCGTCAGAGATGATCCACAGCCTGCTGCCGGTGTTTATGGTGTCGGTGCTCGGCGTCAGCGCCCTTTCGGTCGGCGTGATCGAGGGCATCGCGGAAGCGACGGCCTCCATTACCAAAATATTCTCCGGCGTCATCAGCGACTGGATCGGCAAACGCAAGCCGCTGGTGCTGCTCGGCTACGGCATGGCCGCCATTACCAAGCCGCTCTTTCCCCTTGCCCACAGCATCGAGGCTGTGCTCGTCGCGCGCTTCATTGACCGCATCGGCAAGGGCATCCGTGGCGCGCCCCGCGATGCCCTGATTACGGATCTGGTGACCAAAGACCAGCACGGCGCGGCTTTCGGCCTCCGCCAATCCATGGATACCATCGGCGCTTTTGCGGGGCCGGGGCTGGCCATGGCGCTGATGTTCTTTTCAATGGATAATTACCGCGAAGTGTTCTGGTATGCGGTCATTCCGGCATTCATCGCCGTCGCCTGCATTATTTTCGGCGTACAGGAGCCGGAACGCAAACCTACCGGAAAAAAGAAGCCCTTCCCGATCCAGAAAAGCGAACTCGTCAAACTCCCCAAACCGTTCTGGATCGTCGTCGCCTTTGCCGCCGCCTTTACGCTGGCCCGCTTCAGCGAGGCTTTCCTGCTGCTGCGGGCAGATAATCTCGGCTTGTCCGCCACCTTCACCCCCGCCGTCCTGATCGTCATGAACATCGTTTACGCCGGTAGCTCTTACCCCGTCGGCGTGCTATCCGACCGTATTGGCAGGCATGGCCTTCTGGCCGGCGGCATTTCCCTGCTGATTGCGGCCGACCTGATGCTGGCTTTCGGCGGAAACCTGTTCTGGGCTTTTGCCGGCGCCGCCGTCTGGGGGCTACACATGGGCCTGACGCAGGGTCTGCTGTCCGCTCTCGTCGCCGATACCGCCCCCGCCGACCTGCGCGGCACAGCTTTTGGCATGTATAACCTGCTGACCGGCATCACCCTGCTGGTCGCCAGCACACTGGCTGGAATGCTCTGGACAGTCTACGGACCAGAAGAAACCTTCCTCGCCGGCGCTGTTTTCGCGGGAATCGCCCTCTCTGGTCTCACTTTCCTGCGCGGTAAGTATTTGAAATAAAGAGATATACGATTATTAATTTGACATTTTGTAAAATAAGTTTAGGTTGAGGCCTCGAGTTTAAAAAACTCTTGCCTTAAGCATTTTGGCCGCGCCATAAACACAATAAAGAAACGCACGGTCAGTCATATCTTCGTTATATAGATATGAATGAAAGCAGTGCACAAGCGTGTGACCCTTCTTTCCCAGCATTTGTCAAAGAGTTTGGAACTTGCCCTTCCTCATCATGAGGCAGGGATAATGACATATGCGTTAAGAAGGATACATCTACATGACGACAACATTTGAATCACTGGGGCTTCCCGCCTCCATTCTCGCCGCTATTAAAAAAGTCGGCTTCACCACCCCCACGCCGATACAGGCGCTGGCCATCCCGTTTGCCCTGCAGGGCCGCGACGTTCTGGGTTCCGCCCAGACCGGCACCGGCAAAACCGCCGCTTTCGGCATCCCGCTGATCGCCAAGCTGATCGCCGAGCCGCGCAGCATGGGCATCATCATGACCCCGACCCGCGAACTGGCGGCACAGGTGCTCTCGACATTACAGCCGCTGCTCGCCGGACACCGCGACATCCGCACTGCCCTGCTGATCGGCGGCGAGGCGATGCCGAAACAATACCAGCAGCTCAGGCAGAACCCGCGCATCATCGTCGGCACGCCGGGACGCATCAACGACCATCTGGAACGCCGCAGTCTCAACCTCTCCAATGCTAACTTTTTAGTGCTGGATGAAACCGACCGTATGCTCGACATGGGCTTCGGCGTCCAGATCGACCGCATCCTGAAGTACATGCCGGCAAAACGCCAGACTCTACTGTTTTCCGCTACTATCCCGCCGGAAATCGCCAAGCTGGCCAACCGGTACCAGAACAACCCCGAACGCGTCGCCGTCGGCTCCACCACCACGCCGCTCGAAAAAATCACGCAGGAGCTGCTGCATGTCAGCGAAGGCGACAAATATCAGGAGTTCCTGAACCAGCTCTATGACCGCAAAGGCTCGATCCTCGTGTTCGTCAAGACGAAGCACGGCGCGAAACGCATGGCGGAAAAACTCTGCAAGGCGGATTTCAAGGCAGACACCATCCACGGCAACCTCAACCAGAACAAGCGCGACCGCGTCATCCACTCCTTCCGCGAGAAGAGATTCCGTATTCTGGTGGCGACCGACGTCGCCGCCCGCGGCCTCGACATCCCGCACATCGAGCACGTCATCAACTATGACCTGCCGCAATGTCCGGAAGACTACATCCACCGCATCGGCCGCACCGCGCGCGCCGGCGCAGCAGGCTGTGCTGTCGCCTTCATCACCCCCTCCGACGGCCGGCTCTGGCACGCCATCTTCAAGCTGATGAACCCCGGCGACAAAACACCAGCTCCCCGCACCAACGACCGCCCGCAAAACCGGCGCGGCAGAGGCAACGGTAAATTCGGCGGCAACAAGAAATTCGGCGGTGAGCGCAAGTTCGGCGGCGGCGAAAGATCCGAAAGAGCCGAAGGCGGCAAGTTCGAGCCGCGCCGCTTTGACGGCACGCAGCGTGCAGAAAAAGACGGCGAGTCCAGAAACTACGCCCGCCCTAAAACTTCCCGCTTCAAGAGGAAGTTCCGGTCCGAGGGCAATACGGAATCCCGTTCGCGCAGCGCGTAAAGAGGCTCATCATGGGGTATAAACCCGGCGACAGCGATACGCGCCCGTGGGGCACATGGCAGGTGCTGGATACCGGCGCCCGCCATGTTGTCAAGCGCATCGTGGTGCAGCCGGGAAAGATATTGTCCCTACAGCTGCATCACCACCGCGATGAACACTGGGTTATCGTCAAAGGCACCGCGACGGTGACGCTGGGGAAGAAC
>JAHFPI010000093.1 GCA_023266795.1 Rhodospirillales bacterium | reverse complement strand
ATTGCCATCGTGTTCGGGCTCTTTGAACTGGCGTGCATCGGGGTGGCCTGGCGGGCGGCGCCCCAGACCGGGCAGATCGTGGCGCAACTCGCCGCGATGCCGCTTGGCAATAGCGACTTCCAGTACTTGGCCGCCGCCAACATCGGTGCCGTGATTATGCCTTGGATGGTATTCTACCAACAGTCCGCCGTGGTCGATAAGGGGCTTACGGTGCAGCATCTGAAAGTATTACGCTGGGACACCGCTGTGGGATCGGTCATTACTCAGCTCGTCATGGCCTCGGTGCTGCTCGCGGTCGCTGCGACCATCGGTCAGGCAGAGGCGGGCGTCAGTCTCGGCAGTGTGCCCCAGATCGCCAATGCGCTGACCCCGTTTCTGGGCGATGTTATGGGCCGCATTGTTTTCGCCTGCGGCATCAGCGGCGCCGCGCTGGTCGCGACCATAGTGGTCAGTTTGACCGCAGCATGGGGGTTGGGAGAGGTCGCGGGGTCCCGCCGGTCGCTTTCCGACCATCCAAGAGAAGCTCCCTGGTTTTACGGCATATTCACCGCCGCCCTGATCGCCGCCGGCTTGGTGGTGGGGTCGGGGGTTAATCTGGTCAGCCTTTCGGTGGCGATTGAGGTTATGAATGCGCTGTTGCTGCCGATCGTGCTGGGATTTCTGTTTTTGCTGGCGCGCCGGGCGCTGCCGCCACCATACCGTTTGGCCGGACCGTATGCATGGCTGGTTGGTGCGGTAATCCTGATGACGACGGGTTTCGGGCTTTATGCCGGACTTGCCGGGGTCTTCGGCCTGTAAACTTTCAGCCCCTGCGGAATGATTTTCACATCCAGCGGAAAACTGGTTTTTTTGATTTCGCCGTCGAGAACGATCTGGATTTCCTGTTGCGATGAGGATCTGATAAAAAGTTCCGGCGCGACTTGCGTTGAAACGCCTTTTGTCCTTGTCCATGAACCGTCGACGAGGCCGCCCAATATAAGTGTCAGGTCGACCGGCCCGCTGGAAATGGCGTAAAACGCCAGTTGTCCATCCGATTGGCTGCCTTTGGCGAGGGCATCCTCCACAACCATTTTTGGGGTGCGGAATTTAAGTCCCTGTCCGTGGGGTGTTAGCACGTTATTGGTCACAACAAAAATCTTGCCGGTGTGTTCCGTGCCTTTCGCCGCCGCGCCCTGATCCGAAACATCGAGATGCACTTTGTCCCTTCCTGACAAGTTCGAGATCACGGAGGCGACTTTTTTGAAGGCCGACACGATTTTTTTGTCGCGGGCATGTTCCCGCGCTTCATAAAAGTTCACGCTGTTCCGGTCGAGCATCAGGCCGCAGAGAAAATACTGGCCGTTGACGCTGCCGACATCGACCGGGGAGGGCGCGCTGTCTTTATATTGCGCCGCTGCTTTCCTGAAATCCGCCGCAAAGCCGAGCTGTCTGGCGAAAAGATTGTGCGTGCCAAGGGGCAGGACGCCCAGCGCTATATCCTCGCGCCCCAGCACTTCCGTTGCCGCCGTCAGGACCGAGCCGTCGCCGCCGCCGATAATAAGGCTTCTGCCGGCGCCTGCCGAGTTCTTCGCCCATTCCCTGACCGAGACGGCGAGCGCATCTCCCGTAACAAACTGGATATTGCCCGTCTGTTCGCCAAAATTTTTAAGCAGCTCCTGACGGATTTTTTCCTCGCCGACATGCAAAACCGTTCCCGAGCGGCGGTTAATGATAAAATCGAATTTTTCTGCGGGAGCCACGGGGTATGTTCCTTTTTTAATGAGACCTGCTGGGGGTATTCTGTATCAATTATTATGGTATATAGTCAAGTATTTATTGCGTAGCGACCTAAACTGTCCTAAATCGTCATTTTCCATTTGCGTTGCCAAGCACTTTGTTGTATATTCTGTAAAATTAAATCATTAAGGATTGGCTATGTCTCTCGAATCGCTACCGACCATCCTCGCGCTGACCGGTACCGCCTCTACGCGTGCCGTTGGTCTTTGTTTTGATGAAATTGCCGTGAACACGAAGTTGCTGCAGGACATCGAGGCGCGTCGCAAAACGCGGTCTGTTCTCAAGGTTATGGGCGGTTCTCTGGCAATGAAGATGCTTGTGATTCCGGCTGGGCTGGCTGTCAGTGCTCTTGCACCCGGAGCGATATTGCCGTTGCTGACAATCGGCGGGCTGCACCTTTCGTGCGAGGGGGTGCGGCATCTTCTCGGCAAATATGACGAGCACGCTGAAGAGGGTGCCGCCGAGGGGCACAAACAAAAAACTGCGGAGCAATTTGAAAAGGACAGAATTAAAAAAGTTCTCACTATCGACGGCCTTCTATCCGTTGAAATCACAGTGATGAGTCTGGGCGTTATCGCCGGAATGTCTGCGCTGGGCGCGGCGGCTGTGCTGGCGGGTACCGGCCTTATCAGGACAGCATGGATGTACACCCTCATCGGTACTGTCATCAGCATACCCCGTGTGGGCGAATGGCTTACGCAGAGGAAAGGCGACGGTCTGCGCGCCAAAGCTGCGCATAAACCCGGCAAGGCGATGGTTAAATCCACGCCGTATATCGTGAAGGGATTTTCAATAGCCGGTACTCTGGCCTTGCTGATGATTGGCGGCGGGCTGCTGGTGCATGGCGTTCCGGGCGCGGAACACCTTGTGGAGGGGGCTATCGGTTCTCTTACTTCGAATGGAGTGTTTCAGGAACTTCTTTTACGGGGCGCAGGCACGCTGGCCGGTCTTGGCGTCGGTTTTGCGGCGCGGCCGGTCATGGATGCTATCGGATCGGTAATCATGAAAGGGTTTTCCGCTGTCAAAAAACGGGTTATGGGTCTTTTCAAGCCGAAGGCAGTAAACGACAACAAGGCGCCCGCTCCTGCCGCAGTGCCCGCGCCGCCGGCGCCGGCATCCCCCGCCGCACTGCAAAATGTGCCTGACGTAAAGGCCGACCTTAACGCCGCAGCAAAACCGGCAGACTCCGGTTCTCCTGAAACGGTGCAAAAGACACCTGACGTTAAAAACGCCATTAATGATGCAGCGCAGAAACCGGCCAAGGGCAGCAAGCGTACTCCGGCTAAAAAGAAATCATCATCGGCATCCCACAAATCCAAAAATTCTTAATTTTTGTAATTATTTCAAATAGTTAATAAAATTTCACAGGTTTTTTCTTTGCTTTTTTACGTAAAATAGATTATTCTACTGAGAACAAAATCTCAGGGGATAGAGAATGCCCATAGCTGAACTGCCAGCCCTGCTTGAAAGTATTGCTGCGATGAGCAAGATTGCCATGCAAAGCGCAGCGGCGATCTGCGTTGACGACGTGGCGGTGAATGCAAAGCTGCTGTCGGGGCTTGAGCGTGGCCATGAAGGCCGTGCCGTGAAGAAAGTCGTGCGCGGTTCTTTATTGAACAAGGTCATCCTGATTCCGACGGCGCTGCTTGTCAGCGCAGTCATGCCGGGAGCTGTGCTGCCGCTGCTGGCCGTAGGCGGGCTGCATCTGGCTTCCGAGGGCATGGGAAAACTTCTGGGCAAGGATCACGATCCTCTCACAGCGGAACAGGATACAAAGGTAACGGAAAAGAAAAAAATCCGCGCAGCGCTGAAAGTCGATTTTATCCTTTCGGCGGAAATTACTATTCTGACGCTGAGCACCGTTGTCGGCGCGCCGTTCGTGGCGCAGCTGGCCGTGCTGGCGGCAACGGGAGCCGCTGTGACGGCAGGGCTTTACGGCGTGATCGGCGGTATCCTCAAAATGAATGCCGCAGGGCAGTGGCTTTCACGCCGCAAGGGTAATAACCCCGTCTCCAAGGCTGCACGCGGTCTTGGCGGGGCGCTCGAAAAATTTGAGCCGCATCTCATGAAGGGCATTTCCCGCGTCGGCACTGTCGCGCTGTTTGTGATCGGCGGCGGGCTTATGCTGCACGGCATCCCTGGCGCGGAGCAATTTATGACCGGCACCCTCGGCTCTGTTATTCCAAGTGGAATAGCGCTGGGTGCGGCTACCCTTCTTGCCGAAACTGCTGTCGGCCTTGTTGCCGGTCTTGCCGCTATGCCTGTCATGAAGGTTCTTTGCCCGCAACTGACGAAAGTTGCGCTGTTCGGCAAAAAGCTCCTTGGTAAAATTCCTGAAGTTAAAACAACAACGGCCAACGACAATGACGCCGTTCAGCCGGTGCTGGTCGAAGCTTCCGCCAATGCCCTGCAACAGGTTTCCGATGTAAAGGCGGCCATGAATACGGCAGCGCAAAGACCGGCCAATGACGACCAGTCCGTTGCCGTTCAGCCAGCGCCGCAGGCAAAGCAACTTCTGCGCTAAGACAATCTCCGGATAGAGGTGATTTTGTTGTCGCGGGCGGTAACGTCCTGTAGCGGCTCGACCGTCACTTTCATGTGAAAGGCGTTGGCGTGGAGGAGGTTGTGATCGTCCGCCATCAGGCCGACATGACCAGCGAAGAAAACGAAATCCCTCGCCTGCGGGGACTCCACGGCTTTTCCGATGGACTTTTCCTGCACCTCCGTATCGCGCGGCGCATTGATGCCGGCACGGGCGAGGCTGACCTGCACCAGTCCCGAGCAATCCATGCCGAAGCCGCTTCTGCCGCCCCAGTAATAAGGCGTCTCCAGAAATTTCAGGGCGGTGGCGATGTGGTCTTTGTCCAATGAGGCAAGCGGCGCGATATGCTTTTGAAAAATCCATCCGCCATTGTTGATTTGCGCAAAGCCCTTATTTTTCGCTGTTACCGCAATCAGGCTGCCGAAGCCGAGCGTGCTTATCAAGGGCGCTTTGATGGTTGCATCGCGATAGACATGGCTTCTGGCGGCGGTGACGATGTGCGTTGCGGGCGTGACGCTTTTTGTCAGGTGCTTGCTTTCGACATAGCCCGGATAACCGTCATGCGCGCAAACGCCTTTGCACCAGCCATTTTTTTCTTCTTCCACAGAAAAAATCTCGCCCAGCACCAGTTGCGTCTCGAACTTTCCGCGCAGGGCGGCAGTATCAGGGACGCCGTGGACATCCGCGACGGGTGAAGTGACCTGATATTTCATCACGGCTTGGGTTTGCCGAATTTCTTTTTGATCAGGTCATAGCTGGAGCGCATGCCCAGCGCTTCGCCGCCTTCGGGACGGCCCGGCTTTGAACCGGGGTTCCAGCCGAAGGTGTCGATATGCACCCACGGGATGCCCTTTTCGATGAATTTTTCGAGGAAGAGCGCGGCGGTAATAGCGCCCGCATGGCCGCTGTCGCTGGAGTTATTGATGTCGGCGACTTTGCTGTTGTTCATTTCCCTGTAGGGCTGCCACAGCGGCAGGCGCCAGAGCGGGTCTTCAACGGCCTTCGATGAGGCGAGCAGGGCAGCGGCGATTTTTTCGTCGTTGCTGAACATTGCCGGCAGGTCAGGGCCGAGGGCAACGCGGGCGGCGCCCGTCAGTGTGGCGAAGTCGATGATGAGGTCCGGCTTGTCCCTGCAGGCTTCGGCGAGAGCGTCGGCAAGGATGACGCGTCCTTCCGCGTCCGTGTTGCCGATTTCGACGGAAAGTCCCCTGCGGGTTTTGATAATGTCGCCCGGACGGTAGCTGTTGCCGCCGAGAGAATTTTCAACAGCCGGAATCAGCACGCGCAGGCGCACTGGCAGGTTTTGCGATATAATCATGTGCGCGAGGCCGAGGACGTGCGCCGCGCCGCCCATATCTTTTTTCATCAGCGCCATGGAGTTGCCCGGCTTCAGGTTAAGTCCGCCTGAGTCGAAGCACACGCCTTTGCCGACCAGCGTCACCAGCGGATTTTTTTTGTCGCCCCACTGGATGTCGATAAAGCGCGGCTTGCGCGGACTGCCTTTGCCGACGGCGTAAATCGCCGGGTAGTTGTGTTTCAGCAGGTCTTCGCCGACGATCACTTTGATGCTGGCTTCGTTGAAGGAGGTGATGAGATTCCTGCCCGCATTGGCCAGTTCTTCGGGGCCGAGGTCGTTGGCGGGGGTATTGACAAGATCGCGCACCAGAAAGACCGCCTCGGCTGTGGACTGCACGGCCGCTTTATCGGCATTTGCCGGCAGCACCAGCTCGGCGAATTCTTTTTTCGCGCCGGATTTATACAGGCCGAAATGATAACTGCCGAGCGCCCAGCCGAGCGCGGCTTGTGTGGCGCGGTCTTTGTCCGTTGCCTTGTCGATGTAATAGCCGGCGTCATTCTTGGGCAGTTTGGCGGGGAGGTCGGCGTAGCTGTAAAGGCCGCCTTCGTCGGCGACGCCGTAGAGTATCCGTCCTACCGTTCCGTTCGCGCCGGGGAGGGTGAGAAGCGAACCGGAAGCGCCGGTAAATCCGGAGGCGGCCACCCAGGCCTGCACGGCTTTATCCTGCTTCTTCAGCCACACGGCGAGCGTGTCGCTGTTGACGGGGGTGATGGGCGTGGAGTTTGCGGATTTCTTGTCGAGGAAATTCATGGGATGTCCTTGCTTCTAAAAATGGCGATGTTGCTTTATACAACGTCTTTCCCGCTACGTAAATACTATATTATGTTAATTTTAACCCTAAAAATGCTTGACGTTACGGGGTTTCTTAACATATGGTGCGCGTCTATGGATTTTTTTAAAAGGATTACGGCTATGACAAGACGCTGCGAAATCACGGGAAAAGGACCTTTGGTCGGTAACACGGTCTCCCATGCGAACAACAAAACCAAACGGCGTTTTCTGCCGAACCTGCAGGAAGTATCGTTCTTCAGCGCCGGTTTGAAGAGAAATGTGACTGTCACATCTTCCACTCACGGCATCCGGACGGTCGAGCACAAGGGCGGCATTGACAGCTTCCTGCTGGGCACAGCGCCCACGAAGCTGCCGGCGCACCTGCGCAAGGTACGCAAACAGCTGGTTTCTAAAATCGGCGAAAAAGCACCTGCTCCGAAAGCACCGCGCCGGGCGAAAGTTATCAAGAAACCGAAATCTACTAAAGCGGCTTAATTCAAACCGCGACATGTTTCTGCTAAACCCGTTCAGGCCATGCTTGGACGTGTTTATTATTTGAAGGGATAAAATGTCTTTCGCTTTCGACATCACCTATAAAGACCCCGACAGCCGTGCCCGTCTTGGCCGCCTGACGACACCGCACGGCGCCATCGAGACGC
>JAHFPI010000092.1 GCA_023266795.1 Rhodospirillales bacterium | reverse complement strand
GCGCGGGTCATGGCGACGTAGAGCAGGCGGCGGAACTCGCGGTCGCGCTCGATCTCCGCCAGCTCGCGTTCGCGCGTAAAGACGCGGCTTTCGAGATCGGCATGGGGCACCCAGAGGGGCACGCGGCGCTCGTCCGTCGGCCACAAAAACTTCGGCCGCGCGCGGGAATTGTCTGACGGGATCCCCGTCGTGTCCGGCAGAATGACGATCGGCGCCTCAAG
This sequence comes from Rhodospirillales bacterium, assembly GCA_023266795.1. GTDB lineage: Bacteria > Pseudomonadota > Alphaproteobacteria > Micavibrionales > UBA2020 > PALSA-926. The sequence goes on along the minus strand of JAHFPI010000092.1, from coordinate 7,134 downwards.
CCCCTTGGCGCCGTGCACCGTCATGATATGGACGCGCGGATGCTCGGGGCTCACGTTGATCTCGCGCTTGACCTCCGCCTCGCCGGCATCGAGCCAGGAGAGGAAACCCTGCAGGGACGGTATGTGGATTTTTTCAAACCGCTCCAGCGCGTTCATGAACTCGACCAGCGGATCCTCCGCCTCGAAGCCCAGACGTCCGTAGAGCGAGGACAGCCCGGATTTTCCGGTGGCCGGACAGGGCGTCAGCAATACCGAGGAATAAAATTCGTAGGGGCGTTCGCTGCCGGCCTTCTGCTGCAGGCGCTCCAGATATTCGTACGCATCGCCGTATACCTTGTCCGCCGCCGGATCCTCTGCCTTCAGCCGCAGGGTCTCCCAGAGGTCGGCGGTGCGGCCGATGGCCAGATCCTCGAGCTGCTGGTCCGACATGCCGATCAGCGGCGATTTCAGCACGCAGGCCAGCTTGTATTCGTCCCTGGGGAACAGGGTCACTTCGCCCAGCGCCACCATGTCCATCACCACGATCTGCTCGCGCAGCGACAGGCGGTCCGCGCCCGCCACGGGAATGTCGTTTTTCTTCAGCGCGCGCACCATATGGTCGACAAAGGCCGAGCGGCGGCGCACCAGAATCATGATGTCCGCCGGGTTGATCGGGCGGTCGCGCGATTCCAGCTTTTCGCCGCTGTCCAGCCACTCCCTGATCTGCGCGGCAATCTGGTCGGCGAGATCGACGGACGTATCCGACGCGCCTTCCATCTGCAACGGCAGCTACCACGGCTTGATCGGCGCCTTCTCTTTCGGTTTCAGCACCGGATGCACCTCGACTACGCCGGCCTGCCCGCGACGGAAAGGGTCGTGCGTCACATGGCGCTCGTGCGCCTCGTCCTTGTGGAACAGGCCGTCCGAAGCTGCGGGATCGGCGAAGACCGCGTCCACCGCCTCGGTGATCGCCGGGCTGGAGCGGAAGGCGATTTCCATGTCAACTTCGCGCCATTTGCCGCCGGCTTTATTCACCAGATCGGCAAAGAATTTCTTGCGGGAGGTGAATTCCTCGGGGTCGGCGCGCTGGAAGGAGAAAATGGACTGCTTCTCGTCGCCGACGACGAAAACCGTATTGTCATGGCTTTTCTTGCGGGCGGCGCCGGTGAAAAACTCCTCGACGATCGCCGAAATCAGCTGCCACTGGTCGGGGTTGGTGTCCTGCCCCTCGTCCACCAGAATATGCTTCAGGTCGCCGGGCAGCTTTTGCAGCACCCAGCTGACCGCGTTGTCATCGCGCTTCATCATCAGGCCGGCGTGATACACCAGATCGTCGTAATCCAGCAGGTTCAGCGAGCGCTTCTTGCGGCTGTAGTTCTCCAGAATGGCGTCGCTCATCCGCAGCAGGGATTCAGTTCCCTGCGCGACATTCACCGTCTTGATGGCGTCGACGCCCTCGATCAGGCGGTCGGCTTCGGCACGTAAAACATCTTCCGCAGCGGCGGTCGCCTTGGTCGTCAGGCGCTTGCGGGCTTCACCTTCGGCGGTGAGGAACACGGCCTGATATTCCTGAAACCAGCCGGCGCGTTTTTCGGGATGGTCGAGCCACGCCTGAATCACCTGCGCTTTTTCCTGCTCCGCCGCGCTGCCGCTGGACAATATTTTCGCCGCAGCGGTTAATCCGGCGATGTCCGACGCCTTGCCGTTCAGGCCCTGATCGGAATTCAGCTGGTCGTTCAGATCCCTGCCGGTCACGCCCTGCGGCGCGCCCAGATATTTGTAAACGGCGTCGATCGCGCCTTCAAGCCCGCCATGCTCCTCGAAAATGGACACAAGCTGGCCGCGACGGTAGGTGAGCTCTGTCACCAGACTGACGAAATCATCCTCGTTGACTTCGGGCGTCACCATGCTGACCGCTTTGGCCAGCTTTGATCCGGGATCCTTGTGAATCTGCTTCAGGACTTCGGCCTGCGCCTCGCGCAGTTCCTCGGCGACCGTCTGGTCGTCCATCACGTCGAAATAGGGCGGGATGCCCGATTCAATCGGGAAGCGGCGCAGCAGCGCCTGCGAGAAGGAATGGATCGTCTGGATGCGCATGTCACCGTGCGCGTCGAGGAATTCGGCGAACATCTGGCGGGCGCGGGTGACCGTCGCCGCATCCGGCGCATGCCCCGTCAGCTTGACGAGTTTTTCCTTCAGCGTCGCCTCGTCGCAGGTCGCCCAGCTGCCCAGTTCGTCCCTGATCCGGTTGGTCATGACCGATGCCGCCGCGCGGGTGAACGTCAGGCACAAAATCTGGTCGGGCTTGGCGCCGTCCAGCATCAGACGCAGGGTGCGGTCGGTCAGGACTTTGGTTTTGCCGGTGCCGGCGGAAGCCGTGACCCAGACGCTGGCCGACGGATCGGAAGCCAGACGCTGCGCCTTGTTGGGATCGGGACGGGTTGTTTTGGAGGTACGCGTCACTTTGGTCTCCTTTTACGGGTCGCCGCGCCTTTGCTAGCGGTTTTTTTGACCGCGCTCCATTCATCCACGCGCGACAGGTGCCGGACGTTGTTATACCTCGGCGCCCACTCCGGACGGGGTGTGACCAGATAGGGCGTGGCCTGATTGTTGAACGCCTTGATCAGCGCCTCGATCCCCTGCCGCGCTTCGGTGACCAGATCCTTGACGTCGCCTTTCACGTCCGTGACATCCGCCGCCTGACGGCCGCCCGACAGCTTCCAGTACTGCAGCTTGCCGACATCCTCGGCGTCGATGCCGTCGAACCCGCCGGTGAAGGCGATCAGCGCCTCCAGTGTTAATTGCGGCGAAAAGCCCAGCGCCACGGCCTTTTGCAACGGCACGTTGCCGGTTTTATAATCGATCATCATCAGCTGGTCGTTGGCGTCGCGGTCGATGCGGTCGGCGATGGCGGTCAGCGTAAAAATTCCGTCTCCGGTGTCGAACTCAAGCTTGCCCTGCACTTCGGTGCCCAATACTTTCGACATGGCGCGGCGCTCGGCCTCGAAGGCCACGAACCATTTGGCGATGCGCTCGAAGCGCGGCCACCAGAAGGCGCGCACGCTGGGATTGTCCATGCGGTTCTTGAAGGTCTTCTGCCCGATCTTCAGCAACTCCTGCTCGGCGTTGTCCGGCAGGGCGTCCGGATATTTTTTCATGAAAACGTCCAGCGCCTCGTGGGTGAACGTCCCGCGCTCGGCGACGCTCGGGCTGGCGTCCAGCGGCGCTTTCTGCTTTATCTGCAGCACGTATTTCACGTAGACGGAATAGGGATCGCGCATCAGCGCCTCGACGGCGGTGACCGGCAGCTGCTTGGGGCGTCTGGCGACCGGCGGCGTCACCTGCGGCGGCTCGATCGGTATGACCTGCGCCGGCGTGTGCATCGCAACGTGGATATCCAGCAGGCGGGTTTTCTTTTCAATGCTCTTTTCAAGCCCGGCGCCGCGCAGCACCATCAGCATCCGCGCCAGGAACGGCGACGCCACCGTCGGCGCGTCGCCCGAGCGCATGGAGCGGGTGAGCAGGACGTTGGGCGTGGAAGCCATCTGCACGAAGCCGTGCGCCGCAAGGCCGATATCCCCTTCCGGCGCGGGCAGCCCCAGAGCCCGGATCATGTCCGGCGACAGCCACGGATTCTCATGCACCGCCTGCGGCCAGACGCCGTCGTTGATGCCGCCGAGGATGACGATGTCGGATCTCGACAGCCGCGCCTGCGACGGCGTGGTGATTTTGAGCGTCGGGTGCGAAGTCACGGCGGTGCGCACCGTCACGTCGCGCAGCAGACCCTGCAGCACGTCGGCATATTCCCGCCCCGTTACGTCCGGCACCGATCCGGCCACATCGCGCAGGCTGGTCAGGAAACGCGCCGCCCGGACGCCGTCATCGCCGCGCCAGATTCTTTCCGCGCCGCTGTTTTTATCGTCGCCGGCGAGTTTCTCGGCGAAACGGATATGCTCGTCGAGCATCTCGCTGAACGGCACGCGCACGGGCGAGGCCATCTTGTCAAAAAAGTTCTTTCCGGCTTTTTCCAGCCCCGCGACGAAAGCGGACAGTTCCTTGCGGCTCTCCTGCAGCTGCTCCGGCGTCTGGTTGCGCTGCGGATAATGCGCCGCGCGGTTGAAAGCGGCGGTCAGCGACCCTTTGACCCCGGCCACGCCGGCGCCGGGACGCGGGCCGTGGAACACCATGTTCTCCAGATCGGAAACCTTGCGGCGGAAACTCTCCCGGTCTTCGCCCAGCGCCGCCAGCGGATGGCGCAGCGCCTCGAGCGTCGGCACCGGCGCCCATTCCTCGGCGGCCAGCGCCGCCGTGGTCAGCAGGTAAACCCCGACCGGCGTCTCCGACAGCGGCAAACCGGCGTCATCCGGCACGTCGATATTCCAGCTGCGCAGCCGCGCCGAGACGCGCCGCGCCAGCGAACGGTCCGCCGTGACCAGCGTCACCCGGCGTCCCGGCATCTCGAGGCTTTCGCGCATCTTGAGTGCGATCACGCTCGCTTCTTCCTGCTGCGACGTGCAGGTAATCAGGTCCATCCCGTTGAGCGCCTGAACATCGATACCGCCGTTACCGGCAGCAGCAGCAGCAGACGACGGCTTGGCGCGGGTTTTCGGCGTCCGAACGGCCGTCCAGCCCTCCGCCGTTCCGGCCGGGCGCATCGCCTCGCGCAGGAGCTTCTGCCGCTCCTGATTGGTATGGGCGAGATTGGGTGCGCGCGCGAAACTGTCGGCAGCCTGCGGCTGCGCCTGCCATTCCCTCACCGCCGCCCGCTCCACGCCGAGCGTCGCCAGAAGTTCTTTCATTGCATATTGCGGATGCACGGGCGTCAGAATATCCCAGCTGTGCGGGTCAAGTCCGAGATCCACGCCCTGAAAAACCACTTTGCCCTGCGGCGCGGCGGCAACCGCCTGCAACAGTGCGCCGATGGCCGGTGAATTGTCGTTAAAGCCGACGGCAATGACCGGATGCTGCGGCTTGTTCTGCTGCCAGTGCGCGGCGAGGATCTGGATGAAGGCGTTCTTGTGCTCCTCCGGATCGATTTTGCCCATTTCCTGCAATTTTTCCGGCCAGGTCTTGGTGATGATCTTGAGGAATTCCGCCGTCTTCGACCACTGCTCCTTGAATTCCGGCGGCACCAGTTTTTCGATGTTCTTCAGCTCCACGTTATAGCGCTGCGCCTCGTCTAGGAACTTGCCGAGTTCGCCGCCGAGCTTGATCGCCTTCTGCGGCGAGCTGGCCATGCCGGGAATTTTCAGGATTTCCCCGGCGAGCACGAATTGCCGCTGCAGGCGCGGCACGGCGGGCGGAATATCCATCAGCGCCTGCGACAGCAGCGCGTTGCCGGAGAGCTGCAGGCTCAGCTGCTCGTCCTCCATATCCCCCGGCGCCTCGATGTGCGGCATGATCTGCGGCCTGCCCTGCAGCTGCGCCATAAAAGCCTGCCGCAGCGCGAACCCCGTCTCGCGGTCGGGCACCAGAATGGTGTAATCCCCCAGCGTCAGCGGGTCGGCACCCGCCTGATCGAGAATCCCCCGCGCCACGGTATCGAGAAACGATTGATAAGGGGGAATCGTATAAACTTCCGGCGTAGGCGCGGATGCGGGCTGGCTGTTTTTGTCAGAGGGTGATGCTTCGGCCATCGTTCTTCCACCTGTACGCGCGCGCAGATTCCATAAATTATTCAGATGTTAAATAACATAGATTATTTATGTGAAGAGTCAAGGTTTACGACGCATCTATATAGAGTATAGTTAATTTCCGTAATGTTAAAATTAAGGGCGTGGCGGGGTCTTGAACGGGCGCGGTTTGGGGATCGGTTTTTCCAGACCTTTGGAAAAATCCGTTTCTTTTAAAAACCGCGCCTCCCGCTCAGCCTCTTCTACAAGAAGGCGTTGCTTCTCTTTCTCGGGCCACTGTTCAAGCAGGGCAACTATTGCCGTCTTGTCATGTTCCTGAGCATGTTTCAGAGCCGTCCTGCCCCAATCGTCTTCTGCGTCAATAGCGGCGCCTCCAGCCAACAGCGCCTCCACGACATCCGCGCGTCCGAATCCGGCCGCCAACATCAGGGGCGTCCTGTTGAGGGAATCCTTTTTGTCGACAGAGGCCCCTCTTTTAAGCAGAAATTCCACCATATTTCCTGACCCATATACCGTTGCCATCACCAGTGCGGTCAGACCCTGACTGTCTTTTTCATCAACAGCGGCGGGATACTTATCCAGAAATTCCGCAACAAGAGCCTGGCTCGCCGCTGCGACCTGAACAAAAGCATCCACCGCAGGCTGATCGGGCCGGGAATGAGAGGATGACGCAGGATTGTTCATGGCCTTATCTTCCTATGGTTTTGGACGAAAAATTTTAAGCGGGCGGGACGCGGGAATATCGCGTTTCAGCGCCGGAGAGAAATCCGCCAGCTCCGCAGCCAGCTCGCGCGCTTTCTGCTGCTCCAGCTTTTCAGCCCATTGTTCCAGCAGCGCCGGAATTTCGGATTTTCTGCAGACCGCCGCAGCAAGCATCAGCGCCGTCTGGCCTTCATTGTCTTTTTCGTCAATATCCGCGCCGCGCTCCAGCAGGAGCCTCACGACATCTTCGTTTTCCATGACCGCTGCGTCGTGATAAATTGAAACTTGTTGGTGGAAAACGCGGAAGCTCCACCAAGGAGATTTTGAAGGAAATCCAGAACGCTTACGACGAATTGCTTAATCCAATTTGTGGAGGAAAAAACAAAACCAATGAACCCCCAACAGCCGAAGGTGAAGCTCAGTTCGTTCAGGCTTTGGCACTTCTCAAACCAGCATTTGAAATCCTTGAATCCGGTTATCGAGAAGGGTTGACCCAACTTGGTGGTCTTGATTTTGATGATCTCGAAAATGGAGCAGCCCAGTTGTTATTGAAACCGGCGATTCGAGAAATTTGGCAAGGCCAAATTGACGCGGTATTGGTGGATGAATTTCAAGATACCAATCAGCGTCAACGAACGATTGTTGAAGCACTGGCAGGGTCGTCGGGACACCTGTTTGTTGTAGGGGATGCCAAACAAAGCATCTATCGGTTCCGCCGGGCAGATGTGACCGTTTTTCGCACCATGCGGCAAAGTATTAAATCCAAGGGAGGATTGCCCATCGATCTGGATGAGACTTTCCGTGCACATGCATCTTTGCT
>JAHFPI010000091.1 GCA_023266795.1 Rhodospirillales bacterium | reverse complement strand
AGATGGAAGCTCCGCGACGGCGCAACAGGCGCGCCTTGACCTTGCGGATCACGCCGCTGAGCAGCGGCGCCAGCAGCAATACCAAAAACATCTGGAAACCCTGCGCCAGAAAATGAAGCGTGTCTAATGCCATAGCGCCACCACAACCAACAGGGAAATGAGCGTGAAAAACACCCACATAAGATAGTGCTGTATCGTCATGAATTGCAGCCCGTTCAGCCGCGCCGCAATCGACTGCACAATTCCGGATACCGGCGCATAGAGCGTGTCCCATACCGGATCGACCAGCCGCACGCTGAATTTCGCGGCAGTCGTTTCACCGGGAGCAGGCATCAGCACTTCCTCTCGCGCCCGGAAAACGAACGTGCCGAAGACGCGCCGGATGGGCTGGGTAAAACTCGACGCCGTGTATTGCCCCATTGGCACGCTATCGGGAAAGCCGCAATCCCACAAGGCTCCCGGACGACGCTGACGCGACGCAAAGGTATGGATAAACCAAACCGTCACGCAGCCGGAAAGCAGCATAAAAAACGCCAGGACAGGCGCATTATAAGAGCTGTGCGCCGCCGTAAAAGGTCCCAACGAAAATAGCGTCGGCGCCAGATTCTGGTTTGGCAGCGCCGTACCCACCAGTTGCGCGCTGAGCGGGCCCAGAACCTTTACCAGCAGGGAGGCAAACAGGCCGCAGAGCCCGCAGAGCGCTGCCAGCACAGCCATCGCCGTGAGGGAATAACGGTCTGTTTCGTGCGCCGCAGAAGCTGCCTCGCTGCGGGACCGCCCCAGAAATACGATCCCGAATACCTTTACAAAACAGGTCGCCGCCAGCGCCGCCGCCAGCGCCATCATGATCCCGATAACAGGCACCATGAAGCGCAGTTCCGGCTGCGACAGATCCGGACTGGCCAGAATAGCCTGAAAAGTCATCCATTCAGAGACAAAGCCGTTCAGCGGCGGCAGCGCGGCGACAGCGATACAGCCCACCAGAAACAACACTGCCGTGACCGGCATACGGTGAATGAGCCCGCCCAGACGCTCGATATCCCGCAATCCCGTGGAATGCGCCACGCTGCCCGCGCCCAAAAACAGCAGGCTCTTAAAAAGAGAATGATTGAAGACGTGCAGCAGCGCCGCAGTGACGGCGAGAGCCGCCGCCGCGTTCATGCCGTTTGTCCGGAAGGCCAGCGCAAGGCCGAGCCCCACGACGATAATGCCGATGTTCTCGATGGTGGAATATGCCAGCAGTTTCTTGATGTCGCGCTGCATGATGGCGTAAAGAATGCCCAACACCGCCGAGACGCCGCCCAGCAGCAGCGGCGGCATAGCCCACCACCAGCCGAGCGGGCCGCAGAGGTCAAACATCACGCGCATGATGGCGTAAATGGCCACCTTGGTCATCACGCCGCTCATCAGCGCCGACACATGGCTTGGAGCCGCAGGATGCGCCAGCGGCAGCCAGACGTGCAGCGGCACGATCCCCGCTTTCGACCCTGCGCCGGCCAGCGTCATGACCAGCGCCAAGGCTGTCATCAACGCCGGATGGCTGGTCGCCGAGCGGATGGCGTCAAAAGCATAGGCGCCGCCGGGGCCGGCCAGCGCGCCAAACGCGAACAGCAGCGCCAGCGTGCCGAGATTGGCCATGAGCAGGTAGATGTATCCCGCCCTGCGGTTGTCCGCCTCTTTGTGATAGGCCATCACCAGCGCCCACGACGACAGCGACATAAACTCCCATGCCACAAGGAATGTGAAAGCGTCATCCGCAACGAGGACAAGATTCATGCCCGCAATGAATGCCGGATAAAACGGCAGGATACGCAGCGGATGCGGCTCGTTACGGCCATATCCGATGCCGTAAAGGCTCGCCAGTACGCCGCCGAGATTGACTACGATGCCAAAAAAAGCACTCAGCATATCCAGCCGCAGATGAACCCCCGTCAGCGGCAGCCCGAAAGGCAGGATAAGCGTCTCGCCCGCCGGAGCGGCGGAAAGCAGAACGTCCGCGTTAACGGCAAAAAGCGCAGCGCAGGCCGCCAGACATAGCGGATAAACCAGCCCACGCGCGAACACGGCTATTGCAGACGCCGCCAGCAGCACACCGATCATGTTCAGGATAATATGCAGCAGTTCCATGCCTCTTTGTCTCGGCGTTTATTTTAAAAGCGGCACAGGGGAGGCCCCCGCCGTGGAATGAATGAAGGTATCACGTTAAGGCACCTGCCCCAAAGACTGTTTTGACACCGGCGCTGCATCCGTTATCGGGTGATATTTGGCATACTGCATCAGGCCGAGGACAACGCAATAAATAAAGACCATGTAAAGCGAGATGAGTACCCACTGTTTTGGTATTTTCATAGGATATGATAATATTCCATAAAATTAAAATAAAGCACAGTTGCCTCTTCCTATAAATAAGTACATCCTATGCCTTGTCAAACAAGAGGTTTTTTTAAATCGATGCGCAAGATCGCCCTGATCATCGCTGTACTGGCGCTCGCCGGCTTTGCCGGATGGAAATTTTATGGCGCCTCCGCCTCACAGGCTAATAAAAAAGAAGCCCTCCGGCTCGCGCCCGTCACTGTCGGGGACATCGGCGAACAGGTGACGGCGCAGGGCAAGCTGGAAGCCAAGGAATATGTCGACGTCGGAACCCAGGTGTCCGGCCAGATCATGAAAATTCATGTCAACATCGGCGATGAGGTCAAGAGCGGCGACCTGCTCGCCGAGATCGACCCGAAAATTTATACAACCCGCGTAACAGCCGATAAAGCGCACCTGAACACGCTCGCCGCGCAGCAGAACGAGCAAAATGCCTCTCAGGTTCTGGCGCAGCACCAGTATAACCGCAATGTGAAGCTAATTAAATCCAATGCTGTCAGCCATGACGTTCTGGAGCAAAGCGAAGCCGCCTTCAAGGCGGCTGAAGCGAAAGTCGCCGCCTTAAAGGCGGAGATTGACGAGGCGCAATCGACGCTTGACGCGGATACGACCAATCTTGCCTATACCAAAATCACGGCCCCCATGACGGGAACCGTTGTCGATATGCCGATGCGCGAGGGTCAGACGGTCAATGCCAGCCAGACGGCGCCGACCATTTTAAGAATCGCTGACCTGAATATCATGACGGTGCGGGCGCAGGTGGCCGAGGCTGATGTCATGCGGCTCAAAACGGGTATGCCGGTTTATTTCACGACGATGGGGCAGATGGACCGCCGCTGGCCGGCAACGGTGCGCCAGATATTGCCGACGCCGGAGATTATCAGTGATGTCGTCCTGTATAATGTGCTGATCGACTCCGAAAACAAGGATCATCAGTTGATGGACAGCATGAGCACACAGATATTTTTCACGATCGGCGCGGCTAAAAACGTTCCGTTGATTCCGGTCGAGGCTTTGAGCCACCGTAAAGCCGATGCCGACAATGACAAAGGCATGGCTTATATCGTTAAAGTTGCCGGTGAAAAAGGAAAGACAGAAGAACGCACGATTCATGTCGGTCTGACGGACAGGGTATCGGCCGAAGTACGTGACGGCCTTGCTGAGGGTGAACAGGTTGTCCTGCCGTCCCTGACGCAGCCCGCTGCCGGCGCAGCGAAAACCGGCGGCGGTTTCAGAGGCGGGCCGCACCTGTGACGACGCCGGAGCCGATTCTTTCCTTGAACGGCGTCAGTCGGGTGTTTCCAAGCGGCGACCACGAAATCCGCGCACTGGATAATGTTTCGCTGACCGTCCGGGCGGGGGAGTTCCTCGCCGTCATGGGGCAATCCGGCTCTGGGAAATCGACCTTAATGAATGTTATTGGCTGTCTCGACAAACCCACTTCCGGCAGCTACGCCGTCCGGGGACGCGAGGTGTCGAGCCTCGAACCGGATGAGCTGGCGGAACTGCGCCGTGAAACCTTCGGCTTTATTTTCCAGCGTTACAATCTCTTGCCGACGGTGACGGCGCAGGAGAATGTTGAAATCCCCGCCGTCTATGCAGGCATGGACAAAACTGATCGCCGGAAACGCGCGCAGAGCCTGTTGCAGCGCCTTGGAATCGGCGACCGCAGCCACCACCGGCCGCCGCAGCTTTCCGGCGGGCAGCAACAACGCGTGGCCATCGCCCGCGCCCTGATGAACGATCCCCCCGTCATTCTGGCAGACGAACCGACAGGCGCCCTCGACAGCAAAAGCGGCGTGGAAGTGATGAAACTGCTGAAAGACCTCAACGCCGAGGGGCGCACGATCCTGCTCATCACCCACGACCGGAGCGTCGCTGAAAATGCCAGCCGCATTGTTTATATTACCGACGGCAAAATAACGCATGAAGAAAATCCCCACGCAGCCGCCGCAGCAACGGGCGTCGTTCGCCCGCCGAAGCACGGCTCGATCGATCTTTTATCCAGCGCCGCCGAAGCGGTCGCCATGGCCTTCCGCGCTCTCCATGTCAATATTTTTCGCACAGCCCTGACGCTCCTCGGCATTATTATCGGCGTCGCTTCGGTCGTGGCGATGCTGGCCATCGGCAACGGCAGCAAACAGAAGATACTCGACCAGATCAGCGCCATGGGCACCAATCTTTTGTCCGTCCAGCCGGGCGCGCCGAATGTGCGCGGCGGGGATGATCCGGTCACGCTGACACCCGATGACGCGGAGGCCGTCGCGGGGGTTGATAATGTTTCAGTCGTCGTGCCGACACGCACCGGACGCGTAACAGTCCGTTTTGGCAATATCGATTACGCAAGCTCCGCGCAAAGCGTCGGGCCGGGGCTGCCTGTCGTACGGGACTGGCCCGTGGCAGACGGCTATTTTTTCACCGACCGCGATATAAAAAGCCGCGCAGCGGTGGCGGTGCTCGGTCAGACGGTCAGGAATATCCTGTTTCCGGATGGATCGAGCCCCATCGGCCGTTTTGTACTGGTAAAAAATATTCCATTTGAGGTCATCGGCGTCATGTCGCCCAAGGGCGCCGCCTCTTTCGGCGGAGATCAGGATGATGTCGTTTTTGTGCCGCTGACCACCGGTCTTATCCGCCTGTTCGGCCAGAATTACCTGAGCGGCATGACCGTCCGGGTGGAAAATCTGGACAAGATAGATGAAACGCAGGATGCGATAACGGATCTCCTGAAAAAGCGCCACCGTACGGAAGACTTCCATACCCGCAACATGGAGTCGATTATTGCAACAATAACCCAGACGCAGGATACGCTGACCCTCCTGCTGGGAACGATTGCGGCGATTTCCCTTCTGGTCGGCGGCATCGGGGTAATGAATATCATGCTGGTCAGCGTCACCGAACGCACGCGCGAGATCGGCATCCGTCTGGCGACAGGGGCGCGGATGCGCGATATTCTACTGCAGTTCAATATTGAAGCCGTCGTCGTCTGCGCCGTCGGCGGCCTTCTGGGCATAGGCCTCGGCTTTGCGGCGGGAACGGCGGCGGAAGCTTTCGGCATGAAGACTGTTTTCTCCATCGGCCCCGCGCTGCTGGCTTTTGGCAGCGCTTTTGCCACGGGGGTTATTTTCGGCTATCTTCCAGCACGCAAGGCGGCCAGGCTGGATCCCGTCGTCGCGCTGGCATCGGAGTAAAGAATGAAAAAAGTTTTTATCCTTTTGGCACTGGTTTTTGCGGCAGCCTGCTCGCCCGTGCCGGAATTCCACCGGCCGGACATGGCGCTGCCCGACAGCTGGCGGGAGGAAAAAGCCGCCGCCATGGATCTGGCAAACTGGTGGCAGCTATTTAAAAGCCCCGAACTGGCGGCATTGCAGGAAAAAGCGCTGCAACAAAATCTTGACCTGCGCGCCGCGCTTGATCGTGTCGAACAGGCCAAAGCGGCGGAAGCCATTGTCGGCGCCACGTTTTTCCCGCAGGCGGCTATTTCCGGCGGTATCTCCGGCGAACGAAAGAGGACGAGCGACACGACTACACATTCATCAGCCGCTAGCGGCGGCGTTGATGTCAGTTACGAGCTTGATCTTTTCGGCGCGAACCATGCCTCAAGGGCCGCCGCCGAAGCCGGTGTGGAAAGCAGCCTGTTTGACAGCGAAGCGCTGGCGCTGGTGGTGTCATCGGATGTGGCACAGACCTATGCCGGTGCGCTGGCGCTGAAGGGAAGGCTCCATGTCGCGCAGCAGAGCCGGGAAAACACCCGAAAGACGCTGGATATTCTCGAGGCGCGCTTCAAGGCGGGCGCAACCTCGGCGCTGGAGGTCGAACAGCAGAAAACAGAACTGGCCAACGCCGACGCCGGCATCGCCGCGCTTGAAAACAGTTTAAGCGTAACGGTGGATGCTTTGGCAGTCCTTTTGGGCGAGACGCCGCAAACCTTCAAAATATCCGCCGACAGTCTTGGCGATATTACAATACCGGCGATAACTCCCGCCCAGCCGTCGTCGCTGCTGGAACGGCGGCCCGATATCCGCAGGGCGGAAGCCGATCTTGTTGCCGCCAACGCCGATATAGGTGTTGCCCGCGCCGCATTTTTTCCCTCCGTCAATCTGGGGCTGACAGCCGCGCTTTCCGTCTCGCCGCTGTCCGGCCCTGCAACTTCAGCACTGAGCCTCGCCTCGTCTCTTTCCTCACCGCTGTTTAAAGGGGGCAGCCTTCAGGCCGGGCTGGAGAAAAGCGAAGCGCGCAGAAATGAACTGGCGGAAAACTACCGCCATGCGGTGCTGACCTCCTTTCAGGAAACGGAAGATGCGCTGGCCGCCATGAAAAATTCCCGAAAACGCTGGAAGGCCTATACGAATGCCGTCCTCTCGGCGGAGAAGGCTTACCATCTGGCCGATTTGCGGTTCAAAGCCGGAGCTGTCGATTACATGACCCTGCTGGACTCCCAGCGCAGCCTGCTGTCAGCAAAAGACAATCTCATTTCCGCAAACCTCGAGCGCATGAACGCCGGCATCAATCTTTATAAGGCGCTCGGCGGCGGTTGGCTGGATGGTAAAAGCAAAAAATAACTTCAAAGGGAGGCTTCAAAAATGGATGAAACAAAAATCGACCGCGAAACCATGGGGCGTCTGGCCAAGGCGCTGGCTTTTATCTGCGGCGCAACTAATCCGGCAACCGTCGCCCTCAAAACAGCTGCCGAAAGCGGCTCGCCGCAGGACATCAAAAAAGCGCGCGCCCTGTTTCTTAAGCTGAAACCTGGTGAACGGCAGGCCGCCCTGAACATGATCACCGGCTGAAAGGTAACCGCCCCTTGTCACGCCTGAAAGCCGATTTGCTGCTGCTGCTGGCCGCCCTGATATGGGGCGCGGCCTTTGTCGCCCAGAAAGAGGCGCTGGCGCATATTGGTTCATACACTTTCATCGCCGCAAGATGCAGCCTGTCGGCGTTACTCGTTCTCCCGCTCGCCTGGCGGGAACACCGCCGCGCCAGCGTGGCTCAGACATTATTCACCGCACCTCTGGCAGCA
>JAHFPI010000003.1 GCA_023266795.1 Rhodospirillales bacterium | reverse complement strand
AAAACGCTCGACGACAAGGGCAGCGTCGCCGCTTTCGTCTTCCTTGATAAAAACGGCGACGGCGTCTTTTCGAAAGGGGACGAGGCGCTGGAAGACGTGACGGTAGAGGCCATTCAGGACCAGCGCAGCGCGAATACCGACAAGAACGGCGAAGCCTTCCTCTATGGCCTGCCGGTCAGCACCATCACTGACATCGCCATCCAGGAAAACAGCGCCTTTGAGCCAAACTGGGTTGCCGGCTTCTCCGGCATATCGATACGCCCGCGCCCCGGACATGCCACCCGGATCAATTTCCCCGTTTATCGCGGCGGCGAAATCGACGGCACGGCTTATGTCAGCGTAGACTCCCAGAAACCCCGCGTTTCCAGAGACATGCATATCAGCCTGTACGACGACGACGGCAAGACGATCATGACGGTTCTCACGGCACCCGACGGTTATTACCTCTTCGAAAAAATCCCGCCGGGCCACTACTGGCTGCTGGCCGATGCGGATGATGCAAACGCGGATCGCGCCATTCGCCCGATACCGCAGGAGATCAGGATCGGTTATGAAGGTATCGTCATGACCGGCAACGATGTCTTTTCCGAGCACAGCGATAGTGACACGGTATCCAACATCCCCTTCCGTTTCAGGAGCGTTGACAGGCCGGAACAGCCGCGCGGTAAACCGCGCGTCGAGAAGCCGGATAATATCGCCGGTCAGGAAATGCTTCTTCATCTGGGGCCTTACCACTCGCGTCTGGCGCTGACGCTCTCCTGGTACAAATTCAAGATCCGCAGCCTGCCGTGGAAAAATTATTTCAGTCTGGTGACGCCGCTCTCGAAAATCGCGCCCGACCCGAAAACCGCCGAAATGGATCTGGTGCTGCGGCCGCAACAGCCCCTTAGCCTGCGGGAAGCGGCCCAGTCCTGCCAAAGCCTGCAGGAAATGAAGTTCGATTGTTCCGTCGAGGTGGTCAGCCACTATATCTTTTCAAAACCGCCGGCCAGCGCCGATGCAGCGCCCTCGCCGCAGAAAAAAGGCTGAAGAAGATTATTCGTTGCGGTAAACGGAGATCCGGTTGCGGCCGGCTTTTTTCGCGTCATACACCGCCGTATCCGCGCGGCCCAACGGGCCCTCCACCGCAACCTCGCCGGAACGGTACTGGGCGATGCCGATGCTGGTGGTGAGGGAAATTTTCTGGTCGTTATAGGCCAAGATATTCTGGCTTACGATCTTCCGCAGTCTTTCGGCGATAATAGAAGCGCCCTCCGCATCCGTTTCCGGCAGCAGGGCGACAAATTCCTCCCCGCCCCAGCGGCCGAAAATATCGCAGGTGCGCAGCGCGTTGCAGCACAAGGTCGTAAACCGCTGCAGCGCCTTGTCTCCCGCCGCGTGGCCGTACGTGTCATTCAGGCGTTTGAAGTGGTCAAGATCGAGCATCATGATGGAGAGGGGATGGCCATAGCGGTGCGCCCGCATGCTTTCCTGCTCGGCCAGCGCCATGAACTCCCGGCGGTTGAAGGCGCCGGTCAGCGGATCTGTAGCGGCAAGCCGCAGCAGCTCCTCCTCCGTCTTCTTGTTTTCACTGATATCCCGCACAATCGCCGCGTAATGCCGATCCGCCCCGCCTCCCATTTTAAGAATAGCGATACTGGCCACGAACTCGCTGCCGTCTTTGCGGCGGCCGTAAATCTGGCGGGAACGCTGCGCCATATTTTCGGCAATCCTCTGGCTGGCGCCAAATTCATCGACCATCAGGTCATGCTGCAGATGAAACCGCTCCGGCAGCAGGATGTTGAGATGCTGCCCCACCATTTCGCCGGAGGCATAGCCGAAAATCCGCTGGGCGCCTTCATTGAAAAGGACAATGTTGTGATGCCTGTCGATAGCCACGACACCGTCTTCAAGGTTCGTCACGACACTGGCGCAAATGTCCGACAGCAGTTTCTTTTTTCCAAAACTAAACATTGGCTCTTTTTCTTGTGCTTTACCCCTTACAGGTTTAGCAGCGTTTTGACGATTTTCCAACTGCTCTGTGTGAAAGGCTATTTTTCAGAACTTGAATTGACACTTGAGTTTGTTCCACGCTAGACTGCGGTGCAATGTAAAGGCTTTCCCATGGCGCAGACGACCGACCCGTTCAAAACAAAATTCCTGCTGGCCGCGCTGCCGGACGTCCCCTTTGACGGCTGGACAACCGAACTGATGGAGCGGACGGCCACACGGCTCAAACTCTCCGACGGCAAGCTGGCCGCCGCGTTCCCGGACGGCATCCGCGATCTGGTGATTTACTTCTCTGTCTGGGCCACCGAAGAAACCCTGAAAAAACTGAAAAAAATGGATCTGGATTCCATGCGCGTGCGCGACCGCATCACCGCCGGCGTCAGGACGCGGCTGGAAATCCTGCACCCTTACAAACAGGCGGTTTCCTCCGCACTGGCCTTTATGGCATTGCCGCCGCAAAACCTGCTGCTGCCCAAACAGATATGGCATACCGCCGACCGGTTGTGGTGGGCGGCAGGCGACACGGCGACAGATTATAACCATTACACCAAACGCCTCCTGCTTTCTGGCGTCCTGACCTCCACCACGCTGTACTGGCTGAACGACACATCGAAAAATAATGAGCTGACCTGGGGTTTTCTCGACCGGCGGATCGAAAACGTCCTGAAAATCGGCCAGAAAATGGCGCAGTTTAAACAGCGCAAAGAAAGCTGAACATGCTTCCGGGAATATCCGCGCTATCATTGCCAAAGGCGTATATTCTTGCAGGCCTTCTCTCCTGTGTACCGCAAGCCGCGCCCAACGTCAGGATAGACCTTCAGGATAATCCGGTTCAGATTGATAATACGCGCTCATCCGGGGATCTGGCGACTCTGTCAACAGAGCGCGGCAGTTCCTCCTTTCATGACGCTGAATTCCCGATTGTCGGCGGCCTTACCTCCTTCAGTTTACAGGGCACGCCGCACATGATCATGGAAATCTCCCCGCAACCTGACGGCGCCTGCATCTGGATCAAAAACATCGGCATCACGCTCGCCTATGCGCCGGTCATTTATATTGCCAGTAATTATAAACCCGGCAGTTGCCGTTACGCTCAGGCGGAAGAGCATGAACAAAAACACGCGAACGTTAATATCATTACTCTCAGGGAATTCCTGCCCACGCTGAAACCGGCTCTGGAAAGCGCCCTTGCACAAGGCGCCGCCACTGCCTCTGCCGAAGAGGTTCAGATCTCGGCGGGTAAAGAGGCGCTGAATAAGCGCGTTGCGGATGTTTTGCAAAAATGGCTTGAGAGCATGTTACAGGTACGCACCCCCCGCCAGCAACAGATCGACTCTCCCGAAGAATCCCGGCGGTTTTCCAAAGCCTGCCCGAACGATCCTGTGCGATAAAAATGGGGATTTATAAATCTATTGTTGAACAGCAGACGCGGGAACCCGCAGTAATTTCGGCTTGGGTATATCGCGGTGCAAACGCGGGTCTGATACGTATTCAACCCTTGCCGTTTCAGCGGCCTGAGCAGCAGCGGCGGCGCTGGCCTTTTCTACAGCAAGCAGTTGCTGACGGGATTCATTGGCATCCTTCAGCATCTGTTCAATCTTTTCAAAACCAAGTATTCGCGCCAAATCCTGTGCGTCCAATTGCGCCATGCCTGTTTCGTAAATATCAGCGCCCTTATCGATTAACAGACGCACGACTTCCGCCTGCCCCTTTCCCGCAGCAAATGTCAACGCAGTATCACTTGCTTTTTTATTGACGTCGGCGCCGTTTTCAATCAGCAGACGCGCGACCTCCACATGCCCCTGTTCCGCCGCTGCGCCCAGCGGGAAGAAAAATTCAAAAGATTCTTCATTAGGGTTCGCGCCGCGCTTCAGCAAATCCTTTACGACGTCAGCATCTCCCTTATGCGCAGCCAGAATCAGGTCGCCAAATTTTGGTTTTCGGTGTGCGTTAAATATGCTTTTTGCTGGCATTAATATTCTTCCCGATGCCGTTAATATTATGGAATACAATAACATACCACATAAATTAAATCCATAATATTTTTATATCTATTTGAAATATATAAGAATTAGTAAGTATACTGCAACATCTGGACGGCGTCGCATAACCTGTGTCAACATCAATGGCGTGAAAAAAACAAAGACATTTTTTGAGCAAAACCCGGACATCGAGATGGTGGAAGCCTTCATCGTCGATGTGAACGGCGTACTGCGCGGCAAATGGATTCCACGGAAAAGCGTAAATAAAATTTTTGAATCCGGGATGCGTCTGCCGCACTCGGCCTTTGCGCCGGATATCTGGGGGAATAACGTGCCCGGCACGGGCCTGATTACCCAGACGGGTGATAATGACGGGGTCTGCTTCGTCGTGCCGGACAGCCTGAAGGCCATGCCTTGGCTGGGACGCCCGACGGCGCAGGTGATGCTGGGAATGGAATTTTTCGGGGATCCGCGTCAGGTATTGGCGCGGGTATTGTCCCTTTACAAAAAAGAGGGGCTGGTGCCGGTTGTCGCCGCCGAACTGGAGTTTTATCTGCTGGACAGCAAACCGGACGAAAGGGGCGCACCGCAACCACCGCGCTCGCCCCGCACCGGAAAACGCGCTCTGGCCGCACAAACCTTCGGCATCGGCGAGGCGGGGGAATTCAGAAAAACGCTCTCCGACATCAACCGCTTCTGCCGTGAACAGGATATCCCCGCAGATACGACGATTTCCGAGAACGGTCCCGGCCAGTATGAAATCAACCTCTGCCATGTCCCCGATGCCCTGCTTGCCGCCGATCACGCCGTGCTGATGAAGCGCGTGGTCAAAGGCGCGGCGCAGCAGAACGGCATGGGCGCCACCTTCATGGCCAAGCCCTACGGCGATAAATCAGGCAGCGGCATGCATGTGCATTTCAGCATCCTTGATAAAAAGGGCCATAATATTTTTGCCGGTAAAAATGCCAAAGGCTCTCCGGCGCTGCGCCACGCCATCGGCGGACTGCTGGCCACGATGGCCGAGAGCATGGCTGTGCTGGCGCCGAATGCCAATTCCTACCGCCGTTTCCAGTCCGGATCCGCCGCGCCGACGAAAATAACCTGGGGCTATGATAACCGCTCAACCGCGCTGCGCGTGCCGGAGAGCGACCTCACCGCGACGCGCATCGAGCACAGAGTCTGCGGCGCGGATGTCAACCCCTATCTGGCGCTGGCCGTCATCCTCGGCGGAGCGCTTTACGGGATCAAGAAAAAAATCAACCCGCCGCCGCCCGTCAAGGGCAGCGCTTATGCCGTGAAGGCGCACACTTTGCCGACCGTGTGGAAAAGCGCCCTGACGATTTTTGAAAGTTCAAAGTTCATCGACAGGTTCCTTGGCAGGGATTACAAAAAACTTTACCTCGCCTGCAAACGGCAGGAGAAATCCCTGCTGACGCGGCAGGTCAGCAGCGTCGAGCATGACGCCTATTTGAGGGATATATAAATGGCTCAGGATAAATCCTATTATACCGCCACCGCGCATCCCTGCCCTGCCCGTCCGCCGCTGCAGGGGGATGAAATCTGCGATGTCTGCGTGGTCGGCGCGGGATATTCCGGGCTGTCCACGGCGCTGCATCTGGCCGAACAGGGCTATAAGGTGATTGTGCTGGAAGCCGTCACCGTCGGCTTCGGCGCTTCCGGACGCAACGGCGGGCAGATCATCAACGGCTACAGCCGCGATTTCGACACCATTCTCAGCCGTTACGGCGAGGATATGGCGAACGACCTGCTCGCCATGAGTTTCGAGGGCGGGGATATTATCCGCACGCTTATCGAAAAATATAAAATCGACTGCGATCTCCGGCCGGGCAGTTTCTTTGCCGCCCTCAATAAAAAACAGATGCAGGAGCTGGAAAAGCGCAAAGACGCCTGGGAAAAAGCGGGCAATAAAGAGCTGGAACTGTATTCAAGGGAACGGATGCCCGAAGTTGTCGATTCAAAACTGTATTGCGGCGGGCTGCTGGACCGCCGTGGCGGGCATATCCATGCGCTGAATCTGGCGCTGGGCGAAGCAGCAGCGCTGGAATCCCTCGGCGGAAAAATATTCGAGCAATCCCGCGTCCTGCGCATCGACAAGGGAGAAAAACCGGTCGCCTTCACCGACCACGGCAAAGTGACCGCCGCCTGCATGGTTCTCTGCGGCAATGCCTATCTGGGGGATGTGGTGCCGGAGCTGGCGGAAAAAATCATGTCGGTCAGCAGCCAGATCGTGACCACTGAAATTCTCGGCGCGGAACTGACAAAAAAAATGATCCCCAACAACTTCTGCATAGAGGATTGCAATTTCCTGCTCGATTATTACCGGATCACGGCGGATCACCGGCTGCTGTTCGGCGGCGGCGTGATCTACAGCGGCGATACGCCGGCAGACATTACCCGCCGCCTGCAGCCGCATGTCCTGAAAACCTTTCCCTACCTGAAAGGCAAAAAAATGGAGTTCGCATGGAGCGGCAATTTTGCTCTGACGCTGACGCGCATGCCGCATATCGGAAGGCTTTCCGATACAGTGTATTTCATTCAGGGCGACAGCGGCCACGGGGTCACGACCTGCCATCTGCTTGGACGTCTGGTGGCGGAAGCCATCGGCCAGCAGGTCTCCCGTTTTGACGTTTTTGCCACCATGCGGGAATTCCCCTTCCCCGGAGGCCGCATGTTCCGCGTTCCCCTGACCGCGCTGGGCGCCTGGTACTACGGGATGAGGGAGATATTGGGGGTTTAACGCTTTCTAAACTTCCCTGTACTATAGTTATTACGTCTTGTATTATTACATAATATGCAAAAACACAGATTCGGAGGGACCGACATGGCTGCATCGCTCGACAACAATTCTCAAAACAACCCCCTGCTGGCGCCATCGAAGCTGCCGCACGGCGCGCCGCAGCTGGACGGGCTGAAAACGGAATATTTCATGCCCGCCATCGAGGCCGGCATTGACGCAGCTAAAAAGAACATTGACGCCATCAAAAAAAATCCGGCGGCAGCCAACTTCGAGAATACTATCGCAGCACTGGAATTTTCCGATGCGCTCCTGTCGCGGGTGAATGGCATCTTCGGCAATATCGCCGCCGCGAACAGCAACGATGACATCCGCGAGATAGAAACGAAAATCGAGGATATGCTCGTCAAGCACGGCAACGACATCATGATGGATGCCGGGCTCTTCAAGCGCGTCAAGGCTGTCTATGATTCGCGCGCCGCGATGCTGCTTACGCCGGAACAGAACATGCTGCTGGAGAAAACCTACAAGAGCTTCCTGCGCAGCGGCGCCCTGCTCGATGCCGCCGGCAAGAAGGAACTGCGCGCAGTCAATGAAAAACTATCCGAACTCGGCGTTACCTACAAAAACAACGTCGTCAAATCGACGGCGGCCTATACAAAAGTCATCGACGACGAAAAAGACCTCGCCGGCATCCCCGACCGCGTCAAGAATATCTATCGGCAGTTCGCCGAAGAAGCAGGCATGCCGGGCAAATGGCTCATCAAGCTGTCCCCGCCGCCGACCGACATCTTCGAATATTGCGAAAACCGCGCCCTGCGCGAGGAAATTTACCGCGCGAATACCAGCACGGCTTCGCAGGGCGAGTTCGACAACAGCGCCATCGTCCTCGAAATCGTGCGTCTGCGCCGGAAAGAGGCCAAACTGCTGGGCTACGCCGACTACGCGGCATTCATCCTCGACGACCGCATGGCAAAAACCTCCAAAACAGTCATGGATCTGCTGGAAAAGAACACCCGTACCTACAAGCCAGCAGCCGAGGCCTTCGTAAAGCAGGTGCAGGACTTTGCGCGGCAGACGGACGGCCTGACCGACATCAAGCCGTGGGATCTCCCTCTTTACAGCCGCAAGCTCAAGGAAAAGACCTTTGACCTCAATCTGGAAGAAGTGCGCCCCTACTTCGATCTTGAAAAAGTCCTCGATGGCCTCCGTACGCATGCGGAAAATCTTTTCAACATCAAAATAACCGAAGCAGCGAAGGGGCAGTACCCCGTTTACCACCCCGATGTGAAGGTTTTCGAGGTTCACGACAAGAAAACCGGCGATATGATCGGCCTGTTCTATGCGGATTACTACGCCCGCCCCGGCGCCAAAAACAACGGCGCGTGGATGAATACCTTCCGCAATAGGGGTCTGGAAGACGGCGTCAACCAGTTCTCCATCGTCCACAACGTCTGCAACTTCGATAAGCCCACCAAGAACCAGCCGACCCTGCTGTCGCTGCGCGATGTCGAAACCGTTTTCCATGAATTCGGCCACGCCCTCCACGCCCTGCTGGCGCAGGGGAACTATCCGTCCCTCACCGGCGCGAACGTGAAGTGGGACTTTGTGGAGATGCCCTCGCAGCTGCAGGAAAACTGGACGAAAGAAAAAGAAGTCCTCGACACCTTTGCCGCACACTATAAAACGGGGCAGAAAATCCCGGCGGAACTGGTCAAAAAGATCAACGATATGGGGAATTTCGACGCTGCCTATCAGGGGCTGCGCCAGACGTTCTTCGGCCAGCTTGATATGAAGTGGTACACGACCGACCCCGCCAGCATTAAAAGCGTCACGGCTCTGGAAGACGGCGTTATCGCCAAAACCTGGCTGTTTCCCCGCGTGGCAGGCCCCATGTCCACCAGCTTCGGGCATATTTTCTCCGGCGGCTACGCGGCGGGCTATTACAGCTACAAATGGGCGGAAGTTCTCGATGCCGACATCTTCGCGCAGTTCAAGAAAAACGGCCTCTATGACCGGGCAACGGCCGACCGCCTGCGCAAGCTTTATTCGATGGGCGGTACTGCCGATCCGATGGAGCTGTTCGTCGCCATGGTAGGCCGCAAGCCGGATCCGGACGCCCTGTTCCGCCGCGAAGGTTTATTGCCCGATGTAAAAAAAGGCCATAAACCGGCAGCAAAACATAAGTCATCGAAGCCTTAAACCGGAGGCTGTTCTTCTCTAAGCCGCAGCTTTCTGCAGCGAGCCCATCCGGCCGAGATAGTCGTTCACATGGCCGATCAGCTGTTCGGTCTCGCCTTCATTATTGAAGAAATGGCCGGCGCCTTTGACAACGCGGTAATCCACGCCGTTCTGCCCGCGCTGGTCTTTCAGTTTATCGACCAGTTTGTTGACAGACTCGATATTGACCACCTGATCCTTGTCGCCCTGGACAATCAGGCCCTCGTTCGGGCAGGGCGCCAGGAAATTGAAATCATAGATATTCGCCGGTGGCGCGATGGACACATAGCCATGAATTTCCGGACGGCGCATCAGCAGCTGCATCCCGATCCATGCCCCGAAGGAAAAGCCCGCAATCCATACGCTGGACGCATTGGGATTGACGCTCTGCAGCCAGTCAAGCGCGGCAGCCGCGTCGCTCAGTTCGCCCTCGCCATAAGAAAACTCGCCCTGCGAACGGCCAACGCCGCGAAAATTGAAACGCAGCGCCGAAAAGCCCTGCTCGGCGAACGACTGGAATAGGGAGTAGGAAATCTTATTGTTCATGGTGCCACCCCGTTGCGGATTGGGATGGAGGATAAGCGCGATAGGCGCTCTCTGGACTTTGCTATGCTTGTAACGACCTTCAAGACGTCCGGCTGGACCGGTGATCATGATTTCTGGCATGTAGTTCTGAGCCTCTCGTTCTGGTTGATATATCTATTTTCAATTTTTAAATTGATTTCAAACCGCTATCGAAGTAGAAACTATACATAACAAAACGGGAAGCGCAAGAAAAATCTTGTTTTTCCAAGCAATTACAAAGCATTAGTTATTGATGTGAAAGTAAAAAAGGGGCGTTTTTCAGCGCCGTATTGGATGAAATGACACAGGAGCTGGTTTATCTCGATCACAACGCCACAACGCCGCCGAAGCCGGAGGTGTGCGAAATCATGCTGCAAACGCTGAAGTTTCCGGGCAATGCCTCCGCCATTCACAAAGCCGGCCGTGAAGCGCGGCGCGGAATCGAAGCGGCGCGGCAGCAGGTTTCCCGACTCGTCAACGCCGGACCGAAGGCCGTTATCATTTTTACCTCCGGCGCCACGGAAGCCAACAACCTTGTCCTGAAAGGTTCCGGCTGCGAGCGGATACTGGCCTCAGCCACCGAGCACCCTTCGGTGTTAAAGGCCCGTCCGGACATAGAAACCATCCCCGTCCTTCCCGGCGGCATTATCGATCTCGCTGCCCTTGACCGGATGCTGGAAGGTAACGACCGCGCCACGCTCATTTCCGTGATGCTGGTCAATAACGAAACCGGCGTCATCCAGCCGCTCGACAAAGTAATGGAAATCGCCAAACGGCGCGGCGCGCTGGTGCATACCGATGCGGTGCAGGCCGCCGGACGCCTGCCCATCGACCTGCAAAAGCTCGGCGTGGATTATCTCACCCTCACCGCCCACAAAATCGGCGGGCCGCAGGGAACCGGCTGTCTGGTGCTGTCAAATTGCGTTTCCGTCACCCCGCTGCTCTCCGGCGGCAGTCAGGAAAAAAACATGCGCGCCGGTACGGAAAACGTCGCCGGCATCCTCGGTTTTGGTGTTGCCGCCGAACTGGCGGCGCGGGATATGACCGCCTTCCGGAAGCTTGCCGCACTGCGCGACAGGATTGAAACGGAACTGAAGAAAATAGCGCCCGCCATCCGGTTTTTTGGCGCGGACGCGCCGCGCGTGGCGAATACCACCCTGTTCGCGCTTCCCGGCGCTTCCTCCGAAACGCAGCTGATCGCGCTGGATCTCGCCGGTATCTGTGTCAGCGGCGGCTCTGCCTGCGCCAGCGGCACGGTCAAGGCGTCGCACGTTTTAAAAGCCATGGGCGTCAGCGATGCAGATGCTGGTGCAGCGTTGCGCGTCAGTCTCGGCTGGAATTCCACGGAAAAAGAAGTCGATTACTTCATCAGCAAGTGGTCGGAAATGTATAACCGGGTTAAATCCAGATTGAGCGCGGCGTAACATGCCAAAAATGACCTTCATTGAAAAAAACGGCAACGTGCTCGAGGTCGACGCGCCATTGGGACTATCCGTAATGGAAATCTCCCACAAGCACGGGCTGGATATCGAAGGTGCCTGCGGCGGCTGCCTTGCCTGCGCCACCTGCCACGTCATCGTCCGTCCCGACTGGTATGCCAAACTGAATCAAAAGAAAGAGGACGAAGAGGATATGCTCGACCTCGCCTTCGATCTCAAAAAAACCTCCCGCCTCGGCTGCCAGATTTTAATGACCGAAGAACTCGACGGCCTCACCGTCGCCCTCCCCGGCTCCCAGCTACCGTGGGAGAACGGAAATTAACTATTGTCATTTTTTTATAATTACATATAATCTCGCAAGTTCGATTTAGAGGAGAACTATACCATGACGGACTATACCGCAATCGTATTCCAGACCCTGCCGAGCACACTCCAAAAAACAGCGGCGCCTGTCAGCTTTAAAGACGACACAGAACTTTTTCTCGCCATCGGCGCGGCCACAGGCAACTATAATATTGAGATCAAGCGTGAAAATTATGAGGACGGCACCTGGTCAACATGGTTCTCCCTGACTAGCACAAAGGGGGATGTCTCCTTGAGGGATCTGGCTTTGTCCATGGAAAAAATCCCCGGTCTGGGCTCGGTTATGCTGAAAACAGATACGGGGAAGATTGAAGGCCTGCACCCTGTGCCACGGCACGGTACTGGCCTCGACAAACCGCCAGGAATGTAACCTACCCTGCCAATAACCCCTTCTCGATAGCACGGCTCATGCGGCGGACGAACTCCGATGGATTCTTGAGAGGTTCGCCCTCGATGATCTTCGCCTGATCGAGCAGCAGGAAGGCCGTATCCCTCAGCGTCTCCGTTGCTGCATCATTTGCCACCATATCCTTCATTTTTAAAATAACCGGATGATGCCCGTTTATTTCTAAAATATGCTGGTGCAGCGTCTCGTAGCCCTGCGACTTTTTCAGCAGCCGCTGCATGTGGATGTCCACATCGCTTTCCGGCGCGACAAGGCATACAGGGCTGTCCACCAGCCGCTCGGACAGGCAGACGTCCTTCACTTCGCCGGACAGGATTTCCTTTAGCCGCGCCAGCAGTTTTTCCGTCAGATCAGCCTTATCCTCCGGCTTCTTTTCCTCTTTGGGTAATGCCGCGTCGCCACGGGTGACGGATTTGAACTTCTTGCCGCCGAAGTCCCCTTGAATCGGCAACCAGAATTCATCGATGGTATCGATCATGAACAGCACTTCGATGTCTTTGGCTTTGAATGCTTCGAGCTGCGGGCTGTTTTTTGCCGACGCCACATCGCTGCCGGAAAGATAATAGATATTTTCCTGGCCGGATTTCATGCGGCTGACGTAATCCGCAAGGGACGTCAGCCCCGCCGCTTTGGTTGAATAGAACCGCGCCACCTTGCACAGCGCATCGCGGTAGCTGTGCGCGTCATAAAGCCCCTCTTTCACGACCGGCCCGAACAGCGCCCAGAATTGCTCGAATTCTTTCGGCTCTTTCTCCGCCTTTTCCTGCAGCTCGGCGAGCACCTTGCGGGTGATGGCCGCGCTCATCTTGTGAATCATCGGATTGTTCTGCAGCATTTCGCGGCTGATGTTCAGCGGCAGGTCCTCGCTGTCGACCACACCCTTGAGAAAACGCAGGAACGGTGGAATCAGGCCCTCGACCCCGTCGGTGATGAACACGCGCTTGACGTAGAGCTTCACGCCGTGAGGGCGACGCGGATCGTAGAGGTCGAACGGTTTCATGCCGGGAATGAACAGGAGATTGCTGTATTCAAACGATCCTTCGGCGCGCCAGTGCAGCGTCAGCCACGGCGCATCCATCGCCATCGCGCCGGAAACGTGATGGTAAAATTCCTTGTATTGCTCCGGCGTGATGTCCGTTTTAGCCCGCATCCACAGCGCCGAGGCCTTGTTCACCGTCACGCCGTTCAGCATGATCGGAAAGCTGATATGGTCGGAATATTTTTTGATGACCTGCTTCAGGCGCTCTTCCAACAGATATTCGCTTGCCGCGTCTTTCAGGTGCAGGGTGATTTCCGTGCCACGGCTGTCTTTCAGGTGTTCGCCGACGGTGTAACTGCCCTTGCCGTCAGACACCCAGAGCCACGCCTTTGCCTCACCCGCCTTGCGGCTCAGGACCTCGACTTTATCCGCCACCATAAAAGCCGAATAAAACCCGACGCCGAACTGGCCGATGAGATTGACGTCTTTCTTATTACCGTCCAGCTTGTTCAATATTTCACGCGTGCCGGAATGGGCGATGGTGCCGAGGTTTTTAATCAGCTCGTCCTGCGTCATGCCGATGCCGTTGTCGCTGATGGTCAGCGTACGGGCGCCGGTATCGAAGGCAATGCGGATTTTCAGCTCGGAATCGCCGCTGATCAGCTCCGGCTTAGCGATAGCCTCATAGCGCAAGCGGTCGCAGGCATCCGAGGCATTGGAAATCAGTTCGCGGAGGAAAATTTCCTTCTCGCTGTAAAGCGCATTGGCAACAATATCCAGCAGGCGGCCGACTTCGGCCTGAAAGGCGCGTTGTTCAGACATGGTTCATTCTCCATTTATAAAAATAAATCTCACTCAGGGATTCAGCCGCGCCATTGTCCAGACTTCTCCGTGCCGCGTGAATAAAAAACGGTCATGCAGGCGGCCCTTGCCCTCCTGCCAGAACTCGATTTTCTGCGGAGCGACGCGGTAGCCCACCCACTGCGGCGGGCAGGGGATTTCCTGACCCTGAAATTTCTGCTCAAATTCCTTCACCCGGTCCTCCAGCTCCTGACGGCTGGCAAGCGGCCGCGACTGCTGGCTCGCCCAGGCCCCCAACCGGCTCAGATAATGGCGCGTTTTAAAATACACATCCACCAGCGGCGCCGGAATCATTGAGGCTTTGCCCTCGACCCGCACCTGCCGCGCCTGTGATTTCCAGTGAAAGCACAAGGCCACCTGTGAATTGGCTTCGATCTCCCGCCCCTTCCTGCTTTCCATATTTGTGTAGAAGCGGAAGCCGTCTTGCTCGACGCTCTTAAGCAATACCATCCGCACAGAGGGCTGCCCGTCCTGCCCTGTCGTCGCCAACGCCATGGCGTCGGGGTCGCTGGGCTCGGTTTTATAGGCTTCCGCCATCCATTCCTTGAATAGTTCGACGGGATTCTGCGCAGGATTAAGTTCCATGATTCTTCCTGATTGTTGCAAAAAATTATACCCAAGTTTGTGTTGCTGTAAACAAAACTTGTGCTAGATATATCAAGGTAGAATTCGAGAATCTATATAACATTACTCATATCCTTAAGAAAGGCAGAAATACATGAAAACGAAAATTTTGGTTTTAGCCCTGATGTCAACCCTGGCTCTCGGCGCCTGCGCGCAAGACGGCTCGGGCATGGGTAACCCGTGGGGCATGGGTAACAAGCAAACCGTCGGCACCGGTGCCGGCGCGATTGTCGGCGGCATTCTGGGCTCCAAAGTGGGTCATGGCGGCGGCCAGCTCTGGGCAACCGGCGCGGGTGCGCTGCTCGGCGCCTTTGTCGGCAGCTCGATCGGAAAATCCCTCGATCAGGCCGATATGGCTTATCACCAGCAGGCCGTAGAGGAAGCATATTCCGCACCGCTTAACAAGACCATTACCTGGAACAATTCTGAATCAGGCCACAGCGGAACCGTAACGCCTATCCGTGAGGGCAGGACAGCTTCCGGCGGTGTATGCCGTCAGTTCAAGCAAGCCATCTTTGTCGGCGGGCAAGCTGAAACAGCAACGGGAACCGCCTGCCAGAACGGCGACGGCACCTGGACGGTCAGAAACTAATTCCGCTATTGCCGGATACAAAAAAGGCCAACCGCAGGGTTGGCCTTTTTTTATTTTAATCTCCCGAAAATTTCAGGCGCCGAATTCCGTTGCCACGGCCTGCAGGATACGATCGAGCAACTTCTCCGGCTCCGCCAGTTTCTTGTTCATGTCATAAAGGACGAACATGCCGAGAAACAGGAACACCAGAAAATCGAGCGCGCTGGCGCCACGGCTGGTATTGATTATTCCGGGGAACAGCCCGAGCACGAGCAGCGCCAGGATGCCAAGGATATAAAATATCTTGGTGGAGGAATTGATCTCTGCCCCGCCATCGATAATAAGCCGCGCCCGCTGGCCATCGGTCTTCAGGAGAACATTCAGCATACAGTGGCAGGGAATGTCCCTGCCCATGGCCGTCAGCGTGAATTTTTCAGCGCCTTCGCCTACGGTCTCGATATGAAACGCCCCGCGCAGCCGTTCAACGAGGCTGCACTTGATCTCGGCTGCCCCCGCAGCGCCGGAAAGATTAATCAGCCGGCTTGTTTCAATATGTTTCATTCGCCCTCCTCCTTAGTTTTTTTCTTTGCCTTTTCCGTCTTGCATTCTTTGGTGATAGCCTTATAAGCTCCCGTGATCCCGTCAAGATTATAGGTATCCGCCGTTTCAGTGCCACGAGAGGAAACTCCCTTGACAATCATTGAATGTCCTGCCCGAAGATCTTTTATCAGGGCGTCATCTTCCGCTTGATCTTTGGTCCATGCCGTTTCCTCCCGGACGAAGAGGTCAAACTCTTCCTCCTCGACACTCAACGTGACCGGACTGCCGGGCTTGAAGGTATAACCATTGGAAAGACTGACGGCGTTTTTACCTTTTTCACCGGACCACTGCGTCACGAAAAAAAACACATCCCCGCGCTTTTTGAATTTTCCTTCCTGTTTTTCTGGCTGGCCAATGATGAAGCAAACCTTGCCGTCTTTATCGGGGAACTGGTAGGCCTTCCAGCCGCCATAACTGCCGATCAGCGTCGGAGCGGCATCCGCAAATGCAGGGGCAGCGGCAAGGACAATAAGGCAGAGGAAGGTAAAAAATGTTGTTTTAATGGCCGTTTCTCCAGAAAATCACTATATACCGTAACAGCTTAACGGTATGCCCCCCTAAAGCCAAGAACCTGTTTCTGACGTTTATCCTTGACTTTACGGAACGAAAAGGTATTTTCACGTCCTGAGTTTAGTATTTGCGTATTTATTAAGGAAAATAGTCATGGCTAAAAAAGGTCCCAGAGCTACAGTGAAAATGGAGAGTTCGGCGGATACGGGGTACTGCTACTACACGCAGAAGAATTCCCGCAACACCACGGACAAGCTGAAACTGAAAAAGTACGATCCGGTAAAACGGGCGCACGTCGAATTCGTCGAAGGCAAAATGAAATAACCTCCACGCTGTCGTGAAAGATTAAAAAGGGCGGAAATTGTTTCCGCCCTTTTATTATTTAGATCATTTTCTTGATCGTCTCTTCCATGCTGACAGGCTTGTCGGAAACGCTGACCTGCCCCAGCCCCGCGAAGTAAGTGCGGTTACGCCCGGTTTCCTTGGCTTTATAGAGCTCGTCGTCGGAAAGCTTCAGCACCTGGTCGACCGTAATATTTCCCTGGGCAATATCGATCATCACCCCGCCGATGCTGACGCTGACATTCAGGTCAATGGGCGCCGACGGCGTGCCGACCTTGAAGGGTTCGTTGCAAATGCCTTTGCGCAGGCGTTCGGCCACCTGAATCGCCATATCCATGTTGATATCCGGCAGCACGACCACAAACTCTTCCCCGCCAATACGCACCACCAGATCGAAACTCCTCAGGCGTTGTATCACGCGGTCGGAAAAAATCTTTAATACCTCGTCCCCTACGGCATGGCCATGCGTGTCATTGATCTTCTTGAAATGATCAATGTCGAGCATCAGGACGCACATCGCCTTTTTCACTTCGGTGTTCTTCTTGAGCAGCTTCTCCAGATGCACCATCAGGTAGCGGCGGTTATAAAGGCCTGTCAGGCTGTCGGTCAGGGCCATGGACAGGCTCATTTCATAGTTTGTCCGCAGCCGGTCCTGATAGCGCTTGCGGCGGATCTGGGTGCGCACCCGCGCCAGCAGCTCGTTCCTGTCAATCGGGCGTAAAATGTAATCATGCGCGCCGATCTCCAGCCCCAGCGCGATACGCTTCATATCCGTTTCCTCGCCGATAACCAGGATCGGCACGGAACGGGTGCGCTCATTCGAGCGCAGATGCGAGCAAAGTCTGAGGCCGTCCTCATTGGTCAGGTTGAGGCTGACGGTAATGATGTCAAAATCCTCCTGTTGTGCAAGGACGATCCCCTGCTCCCCCGAACGCACCGGCGTCACGATATCATCGTCGCGCTTCAGCGTTTCGACGAACTTCTCGCTTTCAAAAGCCTTGTCCTCGATCACCAGCACACGAGCCCTTTCGGAAGGTTCGCTCTGGATGGTTCCCTTGTTGTGCATGAACCCGAACTGGCTGGCGGTATTTTCACGGATACGCCATTCGTCCACCGTCATCTTCAGCCTGACGAGGGAGCGCACCCGCGCCATCAGCGCCACATCATTGACCGGTTTGCTCAGAAAATCATCGGCTCCCGCCTCCAGCCCGCGAACGCGGTCGGTCGCATCCGTCAGCGCCGTTACCATCACAATCGGGATATGCGACGTGGCGGGATTGTTTTTCAGATGCTGGCAGACTTCAAAGCCATCCATCCCCGGCATCATCACATCCAGCAGGATCAGATCCGGACTCATCGTTTCCGCTTTCTGGATGCCATCCGGACCGCTCAACGCCGTTATCACGTCGAAATACTCGCCGCTCAATTTGGCTTCGAGCAGCTTAACGTTCGGAAAAATGTCATCAACAATCAGAATGCGGGCTGTCATGGAATGGAAATACCCCTTTCCACTATACTATCCTGCCAACACGGACCTATCCAGATACTTTTGCACCACTTGCATAAAGTCGCTGATAGAGATGGGTTTGGAGATATAATCTTCGCAGCCGCCCTGACGGATCTTCTCCTCATCCCCCTTCATGGCAAAGGCTGTTACCGCCACAACAGGTATATGTTTCAGGTCTTTCTCCGCTTTCAGCCATTGCGTGACCTCCAGCCCGGAGACTTCCGGCAATTGAATGTCCATCAGGATCAGGTCCGGCTTATGCTCCCGCGCTAATTCCAGAACATGGCTGCCGTCGCGGGTTTTAAATGTCTGGTAACCGTGCGCACTGAGCAGGTCGTCAAACAGCTTCATGTTCAGTTCGTTATCTTCGACAATCAGAACTTTGTTTTTCATTATGTGCACCCCTGTCCCTTACTTATAGCGGGTAATCAATTAAAAAATTGTTAATAAAAGGTTAATCGCATTTTTTTGACGGCAGCTTCTCGAGGGCTGTCAGGTTTTGTTCAACAGCAAATGTTTTATAATCGACCAGCGCATGACTGACAATGCCATTATCGTGCAGAATCATCTCCATTTCATAAGACGGCGCGCTTTCTTCGGCATCTTTAAGCGGGAATACTGCCATGCGGATATGCCAGGCGTCTGACATCAATAATGTGACATCTATTTTTTTATTGCCGGCGGAAATTTTTTTGAGTTCTTCAGCCGTCAGCTTCTTGCCGATGAAAGTGCCGACTTCCACCGGCCCGTCTGCATCCGTGCCGTCAAACAATATGGCGCTGAAAAAGTGCTCTCCCGCCCGCGCGCGGCGGATCACTTCCATGGTATGCGATGTCGGCAAAAAATACCCTTTGGGCAGGTCGTAACTGATGTCGTCCGGACGCGTATAAATGGCTTTGGCAGCGCCCGCCGCCGCCTTTTCGACGAAACCGCGCAGCTGCTCCGTCATTTCGCCGTCCTCCTGACGTTCGGAGCTGAAGCTGAACTGCTGCTGGTTTTTGGATTCAAAGGCCACATAATGGCTGGCATCGCTGACCGCCGGACGCTCGGCATACTGGTATTCCGTGCTAAAACGATGCTCCGTCGTCCAGGCGTCGCAGGTCGCATCCTGTTCGTAGTACATTTTACCTTTGACCCCGTTGATACCCGCCCCCGCTTCGGCAGAGACCAGCCTGAAATCATACAAGGCTTTATGCAGGATGATATTGACGTCCGCTGCCGCCGCCGGAGTGCAGGCAAGCACCACTCCGGCCACCAGCGCGTAAACAATACCCTTGTATTTGCTTAATATTTTCATGTCATTCCACAGATGAACGTAAAATCATTTTACCTTGAAAACGGCGCGGGAGAAAACCATTCATAAAGGTTTTAAATTACTTATAGTTTAATTGACATAACCTGAAAACCAGCACTATACTCGGATAACTTTCATAAGCACCAAAAGGGAATGAACCGGGTATGAGCGAAGGCGACAACGAAAAGTACGTTTTCGATTTTGAAACCGAAGTCGCGCGGGCAAAGAGCGACTATCCGGCGGAAACGAAGAATATCACGTTTCTCGACCTATCGAAGCCGGAGTCACGCGCCCAAGCGATCAAGTGGCTGAAAAATACCAGCCCAGAGTTCAAAAGCCTGCTGACGACAAAGAATCTATCTAATGCCTTTGACCAACTTGTCTTGCTTATGGGGGGAGCTTTCTATCTGCGTGATTCCATTACGCAGCGTAGTTTGCTCTGCGCGCATAGCGCCCCCCCATTGAAAGTTTCCGGCACCGATAAAGACGGGGAAGCCTTGTTCCAGTTCAATCACGAACTGGGGCATCTTGTGGTTCCGGGGGGATCCGTGCCTGTAGGTGAGGCGAAAGGGCTGGCAACGAACCCGGCAAAACAGCAATTCGTCATAAATAGAACAGAGATTGCCGCAGACTGCTTTGCTGTATTACGCGGGTTTTCACAAGCCACATTCTCCGATGCCGATGCTGATAGTCTCGCTCTGATGCGGGCGCTGTCCGCCTTAAAAGATATGGATTTGATACATTTGAGTACACAGGGCATAGACCAGATCAGAATTGACGCGCATGATGGAAATATCACCAGTCTTACGCCTCGGGAAATAAAAGCCATTGCCAGAGACCACGCAAAAAAATTCCGGCTGAGCGAAACAGAAGTGACCGGAAGCAGCGCCGAGGCGATATTCCTGAAATCATCTACACCTGAAGAAAAATTAAAAATAGTTCAGGACCTCGATATTACATCCCCGTTGCGCTATGCCTTCAGCCGGCTTCTGGCCACTGATTTTAAAGTCTCCGGAAAGAATGGCGCTTCATTCACTAACGGCAGCGCAGAATTTTTAGAAAACGCCCATGACATCCTTGCTGCGGAAATTGACGCATTGGGCATGAAGCGAATCGTTTCCCTCGCGCCGGCCGAGAAGGACATCTCTGAGCATTCCGCCGCCGCGCTGGCTTTTGCGACCCTGCAACAACCCATCAATAGCAAGGCGTCGTTTTCCGCTTATATCAAAGCAATCTTGCTTTGAAGTCTCGGTAGCGCTGTTTTATAACAGTATTAAACCTATATAAACAATGGGAAATTTCAGTCTGCACCATATTGTCCGGTGCGAATAATTTTCTTCCTTTTTGTTTGGGTTTGTGTTATGTATAAACCTGTGGAGATGTAACGATGAGTAATACTGAAAGGCAAATTTCAGTACCTGCCAACCCTGAACCGGCCACACCCGAAGCGCTGAAAAAATCGGCGGACGGGTGGTGGCGGACGCAGAGCGCGACGATGGCGCTGCTGAAACACGCCTACCATCAGATCGGCACCTCGGAAAAACGCATTGCCGAGCAGGACAGACTCATCCGCCAGCTGGAAGATCTGGCGGCGACCGACCCGCTGACGGGGCTGATGAACCGCCGCGGCTTCGAAAAGTTTTTTGACCATGAGCAGGCGCGCATCCGCCGCCAGCATTCACCGGGGGCCCTGTTCGCCCTGATCGATCTCGACAACTTCAAGCCCATCAATGACACGCACGGCCATCTGGCGGGAGATGCCTGTCTCAAGCTGGTGAGCGAAAAACTGCTCCAGTCCATCCGTATACTCGACGGCGCGGCGCGGTTCGGCGGCGACGAGTTCGCCCTGCTGCTGACGCAGATCGAACCTGAAAACGCTATGCTCCGCCTACAAAAAATCCGCCATATGCTGGACGACATAAGCATCGAATGGCTGGGGGAAAAAATCCACTTCGGCGCCAGCATCGGCATAGAAGTTGTCACAGCCGACTGCTCTTATACCGACGTCTATAACGCCGCCGACAAAAACCTTTATGCGGACAAACAACGCCGCAGAAAAAGCGCAATCAAAAAGGCCTAGCCGCGCGGTTATTCCAACATCCCCGCCATATGCTCCGGCGCAGGCGCTTCCACGCGCAACGGCGGTTCCCCCTCATACAGCGGAATTTCTATGGCCCGCGCATGCAGATGCAGCAGCGGCAAGGTTTTTCCCTCCGCCGCTGGCGGGCCGTAAACCCAGTCGCCGATAACGGGACAGCCGAGGAATTGGCAGTGGACGCGGATCTGATGGGTGCGGCCGGTTTTGGGAGCAAGCTCCAGCCATGTGTACCCCTCGCCCCGCCGCATCACTTTCCATGCGGTGACGGCGGTCTGGGAGTTGGTGTTCGGGCCGGAGACTTTCATGTACCAACCTTTGGGCGTCCGGATTTTTTCGAGATGGCCCTCGATAAGGCCGCTATCTTCTTTCGGGCCGCCGTGGACAACCGCCCAATAGGTTTTAGTCACGCCGCCGGTTTCAAACAATTTTCCCAGACGCCGCAGCGCCTTTTTCTGGCGGCCGAGAATCAGGCAGCCACTGGTGTCGCGGTCCAGCCGGTGCGCCAGCCACGGGGCATGGGGCAGCTCGAATTTCAGCGCGTCAAAATAATCCTCAAGGCTTGCCCCGCCGCTGGGCCCCGGATGCACCGGTATACCCGCCGGCTTATTAATAATAATAATCAGCTTGTCCTTAAACAGGACGCGGCTTTGCAGGTCTGCTGCGGTCAGGGAATAATGATGTTCGTTCATATCTTTAGCCATTGACCGCTTTCTTCTGAAAGGAATATACCCTATATATAAGCCGTCAAAGGAGAAAAGCAAATGCCCGATAACACCCAGCTGATCGATCACCCGCTGATACAGCACAAACTGGCGATGATGCGTAAGAAGGATACCTCGACGCAGGATTTCCGCACGCTGCTGCGCGAAATTTCGATGCTGATGGGGTATGAACTCATGCGCGACCTGCCGACAGAGGAGGTTATTATCGAGACGCCGCTGGAAAAAATGAAGGCGCGCAAGCTGTCGGGCAAGAAACTCTGCATCGTGCCGATCCTGCGCGCCGGACTGGGATTTGTGGACGGACTGCTGCAACTGGTGCCTGCAGCGCGGGTGGGGCATATCGGCCTCTACCGCGACCCGAAGACGCTGGAGGCTGTCGAATACTATAAAAAGTTTCCGGAGGACCTTTCCAGCCGCTGTGTTATCGCCGTCGACCCGATGCTGGCGACGGGACATTCAGCTGCCGCCGCCGTGAATTTTATCAAGGCCGCAGGCGCGACGGATATAAGATTTTTATGCCTGATCGCAGCGCCGGCGGGCTTAAAAACCTTTCACAAGGCGCATCCGGATGTTCATGTCTATACCGCCGCCATCGACCGCGAACTCAACGACCACGGCTATATTTTGCCGGGAATCGGCGATGCGGGAGACCGGATTTTCGGAACAAAATAGGATCAAAAAAAAATTCCCTTGTTTATAAGAGCGTTAATGGCGATGAAACGCGCGGGAACACCTGGGAACGCGCGGGAACGCACGGGAACACCCTGTTGTATAAAATATAAAATCCAGAAATAATTTGCAAAAATATATCCTTGATCGCATTGGGAAATATCCACTCAGCGCGGAAACGCGCGGGTTTTTTCTTGACTTCCGGGGATCATTTCTGTACAAATATATACATGCTCGCGAAGTGTCGGCGGGCTGAAAAATAAAAAACGCGGTTCCTTCTTGGGCCGCGTTTTTGTTTTGCGCTAGCTCCGCGCGTTCAGCCACTTGCCGATGGAGGGCGGGACTTCGCGTTGGGCGCTGCTCGACACGTAGATGCCGATGTGGCCGCCCTTGAACGACAGCTCCGTATAATCCTTCGTGCCGACATATTTCTTCAACGGCTTTGAAGCCGAGGGCGGAACGAGGTGGTCGTCCTGCGCGTAAATGTTCAATACCGGAACCTTGATGTCGCCGAGGTCGACCTTCTCGCCGCCCAGCGTCACTTCACCGGTAATCAGCTTGTTGTACTTGTAGAAATCGTTCACAAACTGGCGATAGGCTTCGCCGGCCTGATCGGGGCTGTCGAAAATCCATTTCTCCATGTACATGAAGTTATGCACCTGCTGCGGATTGTCGAGAATCTCGACCATATCAATGTATTTCTGCCCGATCAGGCGGTAGGGCTTGAGGTTGAGGAACGTCCAGTTCATCATGCTGCCGGAAATATTGCCGAGGCTGTCCACCAGCAGGTCGACGTCGATGCTCCTGATCCAGTGAGCAAGCATGTTGTCGTCGGTCTGGAAATCCACCGGCGTCACCATCGTAATCAGATTCTTGATTTTTTTGGGATGCAGCGCGGTATAGCACAGGCTGAAAGTGCCGCCCTGGCAAATCCCCAGAAGATTGACGGCATCCACGTTGTGGCGCTTGCGCAGCACATCGACGCAGCGGTCGATATAACCGTTGATATAGTCATCCATAGTCAGGAAACGGTCGGAGCGGTCGGGATAGCCCCAATCGATCAGGTAAACGTCCTGCCCTGTTTCCAGCAGCCCGCGAACCATCGAGCGGTTTTCCTGCAGGTCCGTCATATACGGACGGTTGACCAGCGCGTAGGAGATCAGCAAGGGAATTTTGTTAGTGGGTTTCTTGCCGGTCGGGCTTTTATAGTGGTACAGCACCAGTTTGTCTTCGCGGTAGACTTCCTCTTTCGGCGTGACGCCGGAAGGCAGATCGCCGACCTCGCGCAGGGTTTTGATGCCCTCCGCCAGCTTGCAATTGAAATTGGTGACTTCCTTGAAAATCTGTTCCGGGCTTAACTGGACGGCAATCATGATCTTTTCCCTTTTTTAGCGGGTTTGGCTTTTTTAGCGGTTTTTTTTGGTTTAGCCACGATCTGCGGCTTTGCTTTGACGGCGGGCTTCGCGGCGGCTTGCGGCTTGACGGCGGCCTTTACGGCCGTCGGCAGCTTCAGCGCGGCTTTCAGTTCCGCCACGTCTTTTTTGAGCTGGATATTATCGCGGCGCACGGCGTGGAGGCGCTCGTGCAGGCTGTCGACTTCGACGCGGGTCGGCAGGTTGAGCTCATCCATCATGTCGTCAGTCAATTTATTCTGCTGTTTTTTAAACTTCATCAGCGCATTGACGACTTCGCCGTAGAGGCTGGTGTATTCTTCGCTCATGGCGTATCTGGCATAGATGTCCTCGCAGACATCCACCCATTTCACGTAGATTTCCTTGAGCGACTTCAGCGGCTCCTGATTTTCGGGCGGGTTGGCAAGATAGGCCTGAAACTTCTGCACCGCTTCCATACCGACTTTGGCCATGCCGGCGTTGTAGGCGCGCGACTTGCGGTCATATTCAACCCACTGCTGGTAAAGATGGTTCAACTGCTCCTGCTTTTCGCGGGAATAGCCGATGCCGGGCATCGAGGTGAAAGTGCCGAGGGGGTCCATACTGGAAAGGAAATCTTTACCCGCTGCGGGGTTCTGCGCGAAAGACCACGCCTTGGAAACGTCAAACGGCTGGGTATTGGCCTGAAAAGCGCCGGCAAAAAACTTTTGCAGCGTCTCCGTCCACTCCTGCGTCATCTGCTCGACGGGCTTGGACTGGCCGGTTGCCTGATAAAACTGCTGCAGCATGTTCATGTAGGTCTCGCCCGCTTTGGCGAAATACTGCTGGAACTGATCCGTGTTCGCCGAGGGCTGGCCGCCGGAGAGGGCGTTTTGCCATTCCTTCAAAAGTTCAGCCCACGGCTCATTGCCGCCCGTAGCCCCTTCCCACTGCCCGCCAAAAATCTTGCGCTGCTGTTCGAACCAGCCATCCCAGTATTGCTGCTGCGATTTAAGCCAATCATTGTTTTGCGCGGATTGAGCGTTTGCCATGGTATGAGGCCTTTCCTAAAAAAAAGACAGAGCTGGTACGTTATAATTTCAAGTATAGCACAGTTTTGCTGCACTGCAACAATAAAAAACACTTGCCTGAAGCTACGATAAAGCCTTATAAAAGGCCAGCAGAAACAATTCGCCCCTGAAACGGTTTTTTTAAGAACTTATTAATTTATTGGGCGTTAGTGTATGTTCTGAGCGCAGCGCATTTGAAAGGGAACAACCATGTCAGCAGTTTTAAAATCCAAAGACCAGTTGCAGCAAAATTCCACCGTTGAGTTGAAGGTCATTGACGGAACACCGGCGAGCCAGCCCGCTCACCGTGTCGTGCTTGTCACCGGCGGAACGGGCGCGATCGGCACCGCTATATGTAAGAAACTTGCGCGCATGGGGCATATCGTCGCAACAACCTATCGCAGCGAAGAAAAAGCCCGCGCCTGGGAAGCCGAAATGAAAAAGGAAGGCTTCTCCTTCCACCTCTATAAATGCGATGTAGCCAACTTTGAAGACAGCCAGAAAATGGTAAAGGCCGTCGTGCAGGAGCTGGGGCCGATCCAGATTCTGGTCAATAACGCCGGCATCACCCGCGACTCCAGCCTGCGCAAAATGACCATCGACCAGTGGCGCGACGTTATCAGCAGCGATCTGGACAGCGTGTTCAACGTCACCCGTCCGGCGATCGACTATATGCTGGAGAGCGGTTTTGGCCGGATCATCAATATTTCCTCGATCAACGGACAGAAAGGCCAGTTCGGCCAGTCCAACTACGCGG
>JAHFPI010000090.1 GCA_023266795.1 Rhodospirillales bacterium | reverse complement strand
AATAACGCCAATAGGTATGCCGACTGCACCAATGCAAAGTCCCTCAAACAGCACCGAATTTCGCAGTTGCTTTGCTGTGGCTCCCACAGATGAAAGAATCCCGAACTGCCGTGTGCGTTCGTTCAGCGATATGTTGAACGAATTATAAATCAAAAAAACTGAGCCTATCATTATCAAGGCAACCAAAATGCCGCCAACCGAGTACAGAAGCGCGTTGAACATGCTATCGCTCGAAACGCCCATGAAGCGCAACACATTATCGTTAAAGACATAGCTATGGGTTCCGGCTGTGTTGCTTGCGTAAGCATGGACTTGGAGCGGGTTTTTAAGCGTAACAAATATGCTGAAGCTGTCCGCTTTGTCTACTGTATCTGTTGTTGTTATCAAGGTGTATCCCGGCGCGGAATATTCCTCAAAACCGGGTCTTTCGCAGATACCGACAATCGTGTAGGTTCTCTCGGCTTTTGGCACAAGAGTTTCTTTGACCTTCCCCGGCTCGCCCTCGGAAATGTAAGGGTCGTGTTGACCGAGATTTTTGTTTCCGTCCATGCGGCTTCCGACAGCAAGTGAAAGCGTGTCGCCCACCGCGAATTTAACGCCGCCGTTTGCCGCGACGTGCGCTGGGACAAGAATCTCCCCACTGTTTTTCGGCAATCTGCCTGAAACCAGGGTTATGGGCAAGGTATCAAAGGCTTCCTTGCTAAATCCGGCTATAAAAAGATACGGCTTGTTGGGGTTTTTCCCGCCGTCAAGTGTTGCGTAGCCGATATTTTCAAATGTTGCGGTGTTTGCAACTCCATTGTCGAGAGTTCGTTCCAGTACGAAAGAGGAATTAACGTCCAAAAACTCGATGTGCCAACCGCCGTATTTCACAATCGCGCCGTTTACCATATAGTTTTGCAGGGAAACGGCAAAGGTAGCGACTGCCGTAATCATGGCGGCGGACAGGACAACTCCGATAACCGTTACAATCGTTCGTGTGCGACTCTTTTTCATGCCTTGCAGGGTAACTTTGTTGAAAATGTTCATGGCCGCACCCTCTCGTCTCGCACTACTTTGCCGTCTGATATGCCGATAATGCGGTCTGCTTGCAGGGCGATATTTTCGTCATGCGTGACGACGAGAAGGGCCTGCCGATATTTTTGATTGCTTAATTTCAGCAGATTGATAATTTCATGTCCATTTCGGCTGTCCAAACTGCCCGTGGGTTCGTCGGCAAGCATGACCGCCGGGGCGTTCATCAAAGCGCGTCCTATGGAAACGCGCTGTTGCTGACCGCCCGAAAGCTGATTGGGTAAATGCGTTTTTCGGTCTTTTAGCCCAAGCAGTTCCAACAAGTCATTCAGCCGTTCCTCGTTGACCTTCCGCTTGTCCATCAGTATAGGCAAGGTGATGTTTTCCACCACATTCAGAGTGGGGATGAGGTTGTGAAACTGGTAAATCAGCCCAACCTGCCGCCTGCGGAAAATGGCGAGTTTTTCATTGCTTTGGGCATATACATCCTGCCCGTCCAAATACACCTTTCCGCTTGTCGGCACGTCCACGCCGCCGATGATGTGAAGCAATGTGGATTTGCCGGAGCCGGAGGAGCCGATGATTGCGGTAAACTCCCCCTTTTCGATTGTAAGCGAAACATGGTCAAGCGCGGTAACTTGGTTTTCGCCCTTGCCGTAGACCTTGCATAAATTTTCAGTTTTTAAAAACTCCATTATGTGGGTCTCCTTTCTCATGTTTTACCCATATAATAGAACCTTCAACTTACATCTCTGTGACTTTCAGGTGAGAGATTAGTCACTTTGGGAAACGAATGGCAAATATCGCGCCGCCCTGCGGGTGATTTTTTGCGGTAATCGTCCCTCCCTGCCGTGTTATAATCATCTTGCAGAGAGCCAATCCAATCCCGTATCCTGTAGCGTTTGGGTTTTTCCCACGATAAAACCTGTCAAACAGGCAGGGTAAATCTTCTTTTTCAAAGCCCGCGCCGCTGTCGTGGATGGCAATCTCGGTAAACAGTGGGTTGTCCGTGCAGACAATCTCAATCTTCGCGTTCTCGCCTGCGCTCTCCATGCAATTTTTGAGGATGTTTTGAATTGCTTCCGAAAGCCAACCTGAATCGCCCTGAATAATCATCCCTTTCGGTGCATCTATTTGCAAATCAATATCGTGCAGTTCCATTGGGATTAGGAACGGGCGAAGCGCGGCGCATATCAAGTTGTTTACATCTATCTGCTCGCTTTGGAACGCCACAATGCCCGCGTCCAAGCGGGATAATTTCAATAGGGAAGTAATCAGCCAAT
Source organism: Rhodospirillales bacterium (assembly GCA_023266795.1). GTDB lineage: Bacteria > Pseudomonadota > Alphaproteobacteria > Micavibrionales > UBA2020 > PALSA-926. The sequence continues at coordinate 5,224 of JAHFPI010000090.1, read as the reverse complement.
CCATCCGCACAAGCAATTCCTCTGTTTCCCGCACAAATGCTTTCCGCTCGTTTTCATCGGGGTTATTCGCAAACAATGACAGAATGAGGTTCGCGGATGTGAGCGGGGTTCGGAGTTGGTGGGCTATGTCGGCCAGCGAATCGGCAAGATGTTCTTTTTCTTTTTTCAGCGCGTCGTTTTGCTCCCGAATACGCAGCATCATTTTTGTTATCTCGCTGTGCAGAATGGAAAGTTCGCCCTCGTCCGATTCACTAATATACAGATGGTCAGCATTATGAAGCACAAGGTCGATTTGATTTGAAATCCGTGCAATGCTTTTGTATCGGGCTTTGGTAAACGCGAAAAACGCTGTGCCAAAGGCGGCGGCAGAAACAATGGCAAGGATTCCTGCCGCCGTATTTATTGCAAATCCCAGCATTACAGCGGCGGCGGCCATTAAGGAGAACAAAATGGCAAACTGCCGAAACTCTCTATTCCGAAGCATACTCGCCCCCCAATCTATACCCCGTCCCGCGAACGGTCAGAATTATTTGCGGGCTTGCTGGGTCGTTCTCTATCTTCTCTCGCAAGCGTTTGATGTACACGGTCAATGTATTGTCATTGACAAACTCGCCCGCCGCGTCCCACAATTCGTCAAGTAGCCTGCCCCTCGTGATAATACTTTTGGGGTTGCTAATAAACACCAGCAACAAGCGGTATTCTAATGCTGAAAGGAAAACCTCGTTGCCGTTTTTTTTCACAACGCCGCTTGCCGTATCGACATAAAGCCCGCGGATTTCAAAAGCCGACCCAGAACGCCCGCTTTTTCGCAGGGCGGTTCCAATTCGCGCAATCAATTCACGCGGACGAAAAGGCTTGGTAATATAGTCGTCCGCGCCCATGTTCAGCCCGGTAACAACACTCGCCTCATCGCCGGAAGCCGTCAGAAAGATAACGGGAATATCTTGCGTTTCTTTGATTTCCGTGCAAACCATAAAGCCATTTCCGTCAGGCAAAGAAATATCAATCAACGCCAAGTCAAATTTATTCCCGGCAAGCGCGGCAAGGGCTTCACCCCGCGTAGGGGCGTGGGTGACTGTAAATCTCTCCGAGCGGAGCAAAAGCATAAGGTTTTTAGCGATTGCCTTATCGTCCTCAACCAAAAATATCCGTGGCATTAGTCAGGCCTCCGTTTCCTTATCCATTCTTGCAAGTCGTCTAAATCTTCGTCAGTCAATTCCTTGTCTTGATGAAGCGTCGATAGCAGACTGATCAATGAATTTTCATGGTATTGCTTAACAAAATTCTTGGTTTCAAATTGGAGATAATCTTCCTTTGAAACGAGTGGATAATACAGTCTTTCCTTGCCTTTTTTTTCTGAGCGTAAGAACCCCTTTTCTACCAACCTGCTAAGTAATGTGACAACCGACTGTATAGGCCAGCTTTTTTCTCCCGACAAATGCCCCATTACCATAGATGAGGTTCCTGGCGGCTCGTAGGCCCAGATAGCCTTCATCACTTGAAATTCTGCTTCGGGAAGCCTTTTCATATAATCGCCCTTTCTACTAACACAAGCGTGTTAGATTGATTGCATAATACATCTGTATTAAACGGTTGCCAATAGTGTAAATAAGATTTTTTTGTGAAAGGAAAATCAGTAAATAGTGTTTTTTTCGCCTCTCCGCTAAACGGCAAGCAGGGCAAGTGTGGCCACAGTTGCATATTTTTTATAGGCATATGACCTCCTGCCCTATTTAGACAGGATAATCATATACGCATATAGCCCGCCAGGGATTCATGAGAAACCAGAAGCGGGGATAAAGATAAAGGGGGCTTATAGTCGCTGTCAGGCCAAAGGGAAATACGGTTTACGAAAATATTTTGCGGAGGAAGCCTGCCCGCCTGATCAGATATGAAAAGATAAAGCTCGTGGGCAGGGCGATAAACGATATCATGACAAACTTCAGTAGTGGATGAAGCTCAATCCCTTTGAACAAAACCGATATGCTGATAAGCAGGGGAGCATGAAAAACGAAGACCCCGAACGCATTGTCGGATAGGAACTTCTGAAAAGAATTTTGTTTATTGTAGCGGTGTTTGAAGATATTGATAAGCCCGATTATAGTCGCCACGCAGACAAAGGATTCCCAGAAGGCATAGGCAAGGGCCTGCCAGTTCAAGCCGCCGTTAATTAACCAGATCCCTTTCGCCGGACCGCCAAAGAGTATGATAACAACCCAGAGCGGCACACCGATAATCAATGAGGCGGCAAACCATCTCCTCCCCGTATTGTAGTCGATCCGATCCATAATACCGCACCTGTAGGAGATAATACCCAGGGCGAACATGATCACATAGGCTGAGAAATAGCCCAACAGCAGGTTGGATGCCCGGCCACATGCAAGATTTCTAGTTGATAACCGGGAGTGAAGTGACAAAAAAGATGACGCATAGTCACGCCATCCTTAATTGAGCTATAAGACGATCGGAGTTATTGATTATGTCCAGTCTTTCCACACATCCGGCTTGTAGCCGATGGTAGCCTGCTTGCCGTTGCGCACGATTGGTGAAACATACAGCCCCGGATTATTTAACAGCATCTCTTCTCTCGTCTCACCGGTGCGGATATATTTTAAATTCAGCCGTTCATATTCTTTGCCGTCAACATCCAGCAGATTCTCGATGCCTATAGCCGCCTTTACGCTGGCCAGCTCGCCCTTGCTCAAACCGTACCGGTCTATATCGATGCTCTGAAACTTGATGTTGCGTTCCTTAAAATATCTTTCCGCTTTCCGGGTGTCAAAGCATTTGCTTCTTCCGTATATTTGAATGTTCACCGTGGCAACCTCGTTACTAATCGTTCTAGATCCGCACTATCCGTGACAACCGTTTGCACCGGGTACCGCAGATGCCCAATAATCCTCTAAGCAAGGACCTGCTTTACCCTGCCCACAATACCATCGGTAAGCCGGACTTTTATTCCGTGCGGGTGAGTGGGAGAATTGGTCAGAATATCTTTGACTATGCCCTCGGTTAATTTTTCTGTTCTCTGATCCTGTTTCTGCACTATCAGCACGCGTGCGCCCGGCTTGATATTTTCACGGTTATTTCCATTCATTATATGACACCTGCGCTTATTCTAATCGTTACTGTCAATTGCAAAGAACAAACAGCCCCAGTATACCCCTATTTACCGTCCGGGGGAACATCTAGCCCTGGTAACGCGGATGAATTTCATCTGCCGCTGTGGGTAATTCTACAACTGCCGATCCCATAATGCCAAAGACTCGGTTTAATTATATGCAGATATTATAGCTAACGAACGGCGCCGCTGAAATCGTCAACTGGATGAATTGCCATGAGCGGTTTTGCGCAAAATATCGAGGGTATTCCCTTCCGGAATGAAGAATTTCGAACTGCCAGCTCAATGTCAGGATCTTGAAACTTTTAAGGAGGTTGTCGATCATGAGTACAACCATTGATTCAGGAATACGCAACCGGGAAAGAGGCATGGCTGCCGGCGGCGAGCTGCACCAGACCGCCGGCGGAGAGCACCCCGCCCTCACCACTAACCAGGGCGTCGCCCTGTCCGACAATCAAAACTCACTCCGGGCCAATCCGAAAGGGCCCACGCTGCTGGAAGATTTCATCCTGCGCGAAAAAATCATGCACTTCGATCACGAGCGTATTCCCGAGCGCATCGTCCACGCCCGGGCGACAGGTGCGCATGGATTCTTCGAACTGACCACCTCGTTGAAACAATACACCACTGCCAGCATACTCACCGAGACAGGTGAGAGAACGCCCGTGTTTGTCCGTCTATCGACCGTCGCTGGCGGAGCGGGTTCGGTAGACACCCCTCGCGACGTACGCGGATTTGCCGTCAAGTTCTATACCAGGGAAGGCAACTGGGACCTGGTCGGCAACAACATCCCGGTATTCTTCATCCAGGATGCCATCAAATTTCCCGACCTCATCCATGCCGTAAAGATGGAGCCCGACCGCGGCTTTCCGCAATCGGCGACCGCCCACGACACCTTCTGGGATTTCATTTCACTCACGCCTGAATCCATGCACATGGTAATGTGGATCATGTCCGATCGCACAATACCGCGTTCGCTGCGGATGATCGAAGGCTTTGGCGTGCACAGTTTCCGGCTGATCAACGATGCCGGCGCATCGACCTTCGTCAAATTCCACTGGCGTCCCAAGCTCGGCCTGCAGTCCACCATCTGGGACGAGACAGTCAAGATCTCCGGCGCCGATCCGGACTTCCACCGCCGCGATATGTTCGAGGCCGTCACAACGGGCAACTTCCCCGAGTGGGAATTCGCGGTCCAGCTTTTCACGCAGCAGGAAGCAGAGAAATTTCCGTTCGATCACCTGGACGCCACCAAGCTGATTCCCGAGGAACTGGTTCCCTTAAAAGTGATCGGCCGCCTGGTGCTGAATCGCTGGCCGGACAATTTCTTCGCTGAAACCGAACAGGTCGCTTTCTGCCCTGCCAATATCGTGCCAGGCATTGACTTCTCCAATGACCCGCTGCTGCAAGGACGCTTATTCTCCTACTCCGACACACAGCTCTCGCGCCTGGGTTCGCCCAATTTCCACCAGATTCCGATCAACGCCCCCCAGTGCCCGCTCTCCAACCAGCAACGCGACGGACACATGCAGATGACACAGCCGGCGGGGCGTGTCGCCTATGAGCCCAACTCCCTGTCCGGCAACTCACCGCGCGAAACACCGGCCAGCGGTTTTCGTAGCGCTGCGCCAGCTGAAACAGGCGAGAAAGGCCGCCTCCGGGCTGAGAGCTTCGCCGACCATTACAGCCAGGCCCGGCAGTTCTACCTCAGCCAGACGGAGTATGAGCAGGCGCACATCGCCTCGGCCCTGGTGTTTGAGCTTTCCAAGGTCGAACATCTGCACGTGCGTGAAGCGATAGTCGGTCATTTGCGACATATTGAAGAGAGCCTTGCCAGGCGGGTCGCCGCGGGCCTCGGGTTCGAAAAAATTCCGGATGCGCCGGTGGCTGCAGCACCGGTGAAGGAGATGGCGCCCTCGCCCGCCCTGCAGATCATCGGCAAGATGAAAGACACGCTCATGGGGCGCGCCATCGGCATTCTGATCGCCAACGGTTCAGACGGCGCTGTGATCGAGAAGATCAACAGGGCCGCCACGGATGCGGGCGCTACCGTGAATATCATCGCCTCCAAAGTGGGGAGCGTGAAGCTTGCCGCCGGCCCGA
>JAHFPI010000089.1:2182-7682 GCA_023266795.1 Rhodospirillales bacterium | reverse complement strand
CGCAGGATGTCCTGCTTGTTGAAAGCCTGCTCCACCATCAGGATGCTGATATCCAGCGCCCGAGCGTGAAAAATACTCAAGCCCAGCTCGATAATGGATTTTTGCGGCTGTGGATATTCCTCGCCGTCAAAAACAAGTTTCGTCACTTTGTAGCGGGAACCGGTTTTTTCGGCGTGCAGGTAAAAGCTTTCGGTATACGTGCGGTGCTGCTCGCCCGCATCATCTTCGTAATCGCGGCGCAGGTGTTTCATCTCCGCCACCAGCGCATCGCCGCCGTCAATCATCCGGACTTCCGCGAAGCCGCCGATTTCATCATTCACTTTGTCAAAATAGTGCCAGCGCATATATCCTTTTTCCTTGGTCTCAGGAGCGCCCATTTTCATCAGTAAATCACTTAATGTGTAAATCATTTTTTTCGTCCTTTTTGCCGCTCCCCACCACCTAAAGTAAGGGATAAAGGTTTACAAAGTATTGACGGCACTTCCCGTAATAAAAAAACTTAGACAAGGAGAAATCCCTTAAGTTCACGAATCAGGTGTTGCACGTCAAACGTGAATCCATCGCCTGAGTTCCTCAGGGGAGAGCGCGGCGCGGCTTTGCCGCCAATACATAAGAGAAGCCCGCGCTCTGGGGGAGAGCGCGGGCGGGGTGTTACGGAGAAAATTTTGGTCCGGGGGAGGACGCAAAACTCCGTTGGGGGTTAACCTGAAACGTGTTGCTGGGCAACCGCCTTTCTGCTGAAGTCGGCATAAACGACGCTGCCGGAATGTCCCGAGGACTGTGCCGGCAGGCTGCCAATGCCCATCAGATAGCGAACCCTGCTGGCGATTTCTTTCAAGTGAAAGGGACGCATCGTGACCGGCGCCGGCGCATAAGACGGGGTCGCCTGTGTATCCATGGCCACGCCTGCAAAACCGGTGATGAAAATAACCTGAAGCGAGGGATTATCCTGCAGGGCTTTTTGCGCGAGGATAAAACCGTCAATCCCCGGCATGACCACGTCAACCATGAGGACATCAAATGCTTCCTTCGAGGAGGCTCTCCACGCATCCAGACAATTGTCGACCAGTTCGACGCTGTTGCCGGCTTTTCTCAGCGCGGCGGCGAGGTAGCCGGAGGTTGTCTGGTTGTGTTCTGCGATTAAAATTCTAGCCATTTAAGTTGCTCCCCTGAAGATAAAACCCGTTGTATTTGTTAACTTATTAATTATTTGTTAACGTCTTATGTTAATAGTAAAACATGTTACGGAAATACTGTCAAGTAATTTCGTAGATAAATTATTAATTATATTGAAATTAAATTACCTTAAATAGCATAAAGCAGCAATTATCAGGCATTCCTTGATGCGGGAGGGTACGAAAAAAACTTTAGATTTTTATGCCGTCGGCTAGTTTTAACCGCGACTCAGCTTCCGTGGTAAATATATAGCAGAATCGTAAACCACCCCCTCACACCGCCATGCCGCACTTGTTGCGGCATCCATGGACACCGCAACAAGTGCGGTGTGGCAGATGTGTAAAAATAATTTCAGACTAGGTCACAGACGAGATTTCGCCGGTATGACGCTCGCAGGTTTTTTATTTTTTTGCTGGTACAGGTGCCAGTGCGGCCTTGCGCTGCTCGGCGATCTTTTTCTCGATCTCCTCCAGCGGAATGGCTCCCGGTATCACATCGCTGCCGATAATAAAGGCAGGTGTGCCGCGCAGGCCCATATCGTTGGCGAGCGCCTTGTTCTTTTCAAGCTGCAGGAGAGTCTCCGACGACGCCACATCCACTTTTGCCAGAGCGACATTCATACCGATACCCTTGGCGACTTTTTCCAGCAGTTCGTCGCTAATGGGCGATTTGTTGTTCATCATCGCTTTGTGGAACTCGAAATATTTTTTCTGATTCTGCGCCGCCAGCGCCCATTTGGCAGCCGTGTCCGACGTGGGGCCTAAAATCGGGAAATCCTTGAATACGAAGCGGATTTTCTTGTCCTTATCCAGCAGCGACTGAACGGCGGGGAAAGCCCCTTTGCAGTAGTGGCAGTTATAATCGAAAAATTCGACGACCGTCACATCGCCGTCCGGATTGCCGGCCTCGGGAGAACCGACATCCTTGAACAGCGCGTCCTTGTTCTTTGCCAGCCCCGCTTCCTGACGGGCCTGTTCGGTTTTTTTCTGGTAGTTCTCGACGGAATCCAGAATGACCTGCGCGTTATTCTGGATGTAATCATGAACGATCGCCTCGACATCGGCCTTCGACAGGGGTTTGGCCGCAGGTTCATCCGCCCGCGCCGGAGTCAGGCCAAAACAGAAAAGTGCCGCAAAGGCCAGAGCCGGAAGAACGGTGTTTTTAAATGACATAAAAATAATCCTATGCTGTTGAAGGAAGCCTACAGATGAATCTGGAGACCGGCGTTAATAAAATCAATCTTTTTTTTCGGACTTCTTGTCCTTTTTGTCCTTCTCAGCGGCTTCCAGAATATCCAGCGCGCGCTGATAGGCCGGCGTGCCTTTTTTCAGGCTGACCTTGGCGAGCGTGGCTTCCCGTTTGGCGAAGTCCGGCTTGTTTTGCATCAAAGCCTCTTCGGCCAAATTGAGGCGGGACAGGCCCTCCTGCCCCAGTTTCCCATAGGCAATAGCGAGCATGTGATGCGGCTCGGAAATATGCTTTTCCCGGTCAAGGGACAGGGTCAGCTGCTTGACCGCTTCCAGCAGCCGGTCTTTTTGCTGGTTGCGCGATTCCAGCAGGCTGTGGGCATAGGCGATCCGTATCAGGCCGGAGAAAGGAGCCAGCGCCACGACCTGCGCGTAAACCGGAATGGCTTCCTCGACGCGGCCGTTCTCCATCAGCATCTGGCCTTTGAGCTCATGGAAGTAGGGGTTTTGCGGCTCCGCCTTCAGCAGCGGCGCGAGGGTATCCAGCGCCTTGTCCAGCTGGCCCTTGCGGAACCAGGCGATAGCGTGGCCGTACTGCGTGGCGACCGACGTGTCTTTCTCCTGCAACGACCGGTCAGGAAACAGGTAGCCCAGCAGCTTCGCCTTGATGCGCCGGTGCATCTCGTCCCAACCGACGGGGATTTTTCCGGGAGCGCCCTCATCCACGGCATGTTGCAGGGAATCGATCCGATCCTGCGTCAGCGGGTGGGTCTGCACATACTCGGACTGCTCCGATTCCGGTATCAGTTCCTGCGAGCCGAGCTTTTTCATGAAACTTAAAAATCCGCTCACGGGCAGCCCCGCCCCCTGCAGGAAACGTACGCCCGCCCGGTCGGCGGAACCTTCCTGTGTGCGGGTGTGGCGCAGGAAGGTGCGCTCGATCATGCTGCTGCCGGCGCTGCCAATGGCGATCCCCGCATCGGGGGCGCGCGCGCCGATGGCCACAATCACGCCCAGAATATTGGCCAGCATGGCCTCGACCGACAGGTTGGACATGTCGGCCTGCCCGCGAAAAAGATGCCCGCCGGCGATGTGCCCCGTCTCGTGGGCAATGACGCCGATCAGCTCCGCCGGATTTTGCGTCTCGAGGATCAATCCGGTATGCAGGAAAATATTCTGCCCGCCGGCCACAAAGGCGTTCAACGTCGAGTCATCCACCAGAATGAATTTCACCGTATCCGCCGAAAGCCCCGCCTGATCGAAAACCGGCTTGGTCATGGTTTTCAGATCCTGCTCGATTTCCTCGTCGCGGATAAGGTTCATGCCGCTGTCGGCGTAAGCGCACGGCGCGGCCAGAATTACCTGCAGCGCGAGACAGATCATAAATTTTTTCAGCAGTGACATATGTTTTTTAATTCAAGAACATGCCCTTCGGCGTGCAGGTGCCGACAATTTTGTGGGTCGACCAATCCACCAGTTCCACGACGCTGTGCCCTTTTTTAAAAACCGCCGTCTGCTCCGTCAGCAGCTTGAGCGTGCGGCGGCGGTCGAGATCGGAGAGCTTGTAAAACGTCGGCCCCAGTTCCACAACCGGCGTGCTGGCGGCATCCATGTACTGCCGCTCGAAAATCCGCGCCTGAAAAAATTTCTGCACGGCAACATCGGGCGTCCAGTTGGCGCCCCACTGGCTGCTGTCCCAGTCCTGCCCGTCCCATGCGGCGGGATGCTGGTTCTGCGGGTCCTGATTGCTGACCAGCGGCGTGAATTCGTAGTGATCCGGCCGGGCCGTCAGCCAGAGGGGGTTAGGAACGATTCCCCACGGTGTGCGGTTGGCCGTGCGGTTCAGGTCGTCAAAGGCGAAGCCCGCCGTCGGCAGGGCGGCATTCAGCAGCAGGCCTAAAAACGCTGAAAAAACAAACGTTAATGCAGTTCCGGATGCGAATCTCATGGTCTGTCTCCCTCTCGCGTATACTATATAAATTAAAAGTTAAGGCTTACTGTATACAATAGAAGTATAGGCGAAAATAAGGGGATACCCTATGGTGAATGCACTTTCAATTGCTATCAGCGGCCTTATGGCACAAAGCCAGCGTTTGTCGGCTTCGGCCAACAATATCGCCAATGCCCTCACGACAGGGGCGCTGCCGACGCAGCAAGCACCCGCCTCCACCGTATACAAACCCCTCAGTGTGAGCTATACCGCGCTGACGATCGGCGGCACCGGAAGCGGTGTTGCGGCCAGCGTTACGGCAGACCCGAACGGCTATTCTCCGGTTTACGACCCGTCCAGCATTTACGCGAATAAAGACGGCATTATTGCCGCTCCGAACGTCAATCTGACGCAGGAGTCTGTAAATATTCTGGAAAGCAAAACCATCTTCAAGGCCAACCTGTCCGTCATCAAAACGCAGGACCAGATGCTGGGAGATCTGCTGAATATCATCAGTTAGATTCCCATAAATATTAATAGCCCGTTTTCCGAAAATATTTATTGACTCTCCCCCCTATAGCTTTAATAGTTAGGCACCTCATGGTGGACATCCCCCGAAGGTACGGCGTATGACTGCGAAAATGCAGCGATGCCCGCCTGACGTCCGGCCACTTTTGAACCGCCTTAACCCGTATCTTTTGGAGAACAAAAATGGATTTTGATTTCAACAACCCCTATCTCAAGAACCTGCTCGACACCTTCAACAAATTTGTCGGCGCCCACAAGAGCGACGATGTCGCCGGCCGCGCCATCCGCTCCATTCTTTCCGGCGGGAAAGCAGCCGTGGACAAAGGCCTGGAAGAATTCCCCAAGAGCTTCCTGACCCAGACCGCAAAGGATTTTTATGCTCTGGTAACCAGCCAGGAAGTGGCTGACAACATCAGCGCGACCGCAAGCTCTTTTGACGCGGAAAAAATCCAGGACGTCGTCGACAACCTGACGACCCAGCTGAAAGACCGTGAAACGGCGCTTAAAGTGGCCGAGCAGGTCCAGAACATCCTCAGCCAGACCTCCACGGACGATCTGGAAGCGGCGCTTGACCAGCTGATGGGCAGCCGTCCGTTAAGCGAACGCATGATGTTCCTCGCTGTTTTCAGCCAGGTCAAACCGGTGATCGACGAAATGAGAACCGCCAGCAAAGAAGACG
>JAHFPI010000089.1:0-2172 GCA_023266795.1 Rhodospirillales bacterium | reverse complement strand
CGTCGCTGACAGGATCATCGAACTCGCCGGCGCTCTCCCGAGCGACCTGATCGCGGCGCAACTGAGCCAATTCACCGCCGAAGTCACCCCTGAGCGCATTTCCAAGCACGCGCACGACGCCATCGGCAAACTGCCCTCACCGGGTGCCATCGCCGACATCGTTCACGGCGTGGGCAAATCGGCCAGTGAATCCCTGGACAGCGCCGCAAAAAGCGCCAAGCCGGCCGACGCAGCCACCATTATGAAGCAGTTCACCGCCAACATCAGCACGCTGATTGCGGAAACGATTGCCAAGGATAACGCCGCCAAGAAAACCTTCAAGAAAAAAGGCGGGGACTTCAAGCTTTAATAAAGATTTCTTCTTTCCGATCCCTATTGGAAGAAGAGGTTGGACGGGCAAAGGCATCACCTTTGCCCGTTTTCTTTTGGTCAGGAAATGGCTATATTGAGCCGGAAAGGACCACCGCATCATGTCAGGCCCAAAATTGAAAATTACCCCCGCCGTTCCGGTTAACGTGGATAATCTCTGCGCCGCCTTCATCAGCCGCAAGGCGAAGATCGGCGTGATCGGCCTTGGCTATGTGGGCCTGCCGCTGGCCTGCGCGATTTGCGACAAGAATTTTACGGCCGTCGGCTTTGACGTCGATGCCGGCAAGATCGACAAACTGAATCGCGGCCTGTCGTATATCGGCAACATCCATAACGACAAAATCTCCGCCTTCGTCAAGGGCGGGAAATTCAAGCCGACGTCTAAATTCGACGAGCTGTCCGGAATGGACGCCATCATCATGTGCGTGCCGACGCCGCTCGACCGCAACCGCGAACCGGATATGACCTATATCGTCAACACTACCAAAACCATCGCCGCCCATCTCCGTCCCGGGCAGCTGATCATTCTGGAATCGACCACCTATCCCGGCACGACCCGCGATGTGGTGCGTCCCATCCTTGAGAACGCCACCGGTCTGAAGTCCGGCACGGATTTTTTCCTCGCCTTCTCGCCGGAGCGCGAGGATCCGGGCAATCCCGACTATCACACCTCCATCATTCCCAAAGTCATCGGCGGCGACGGCGCAGCGGCGCTCAAGCTCGCCCAGACCATGTATGACCAGTTCCTGACCAAAACCGTGGCGGTGTCCTCCGCCGAAACCGCCGAGGCCGTCAAGCTGACGGAGAACATCTTCCGCTCGGTCAATATCGCGCTCGTCAACGAGCTGAAGGTTATTTATGACGCGATGGGCGTGGACATCTGGGAAGTGATCGAGGCCGCCAAAACCAAGCCGTTCGGCTATATGCCGTTTTATCCCGGGCCGGGGCTCGGCGGGCACTGCATCCCGATCGACCCCTTTTACCTGACCTGGAAGGCGCGCGAATTCAATATCACTACACGGTTTATCGAACTGGCCGGTGAAATCAATATCGCCATGCCCGCCTACGTCGTCGGCAAACTGGCGGAAGCGCTGGATCAGAAATTTGCCAAGCCGCTGAATGGCGCCCGTATCCTGCTGATCGGCATGGCATACAAAAAGAACGTCGCCGACATCCGAGAAAGCCCCGCCTTCGCGGTGATGGATTTGCTGAAACGCCGCAAGGCCGAGATCATTTTCCATGATCCTTACGTCGATGTCATCCCCCCCACCCGTGAACATGCGGAATTTACCGGGCTGAAATCAACCGCCCTGACGCCGGAGCTGGTCAAGGCGCAGGACGCAGTTATGATTATCACCAACCATGACAATATCGACTATGCCATGATCGCCAGACACGCCCGGCTGGCGGTCGACACGCGCAACGCCCTGTCTTCCGTCGCCGACCGCAGCAATATCGTCAAAGCTTAGGCTTTTATTTTCGGTCCGGCTTGGATAGACTGGTTGCTGGGAAAAGTAAGGCAGGTTGCAGCATGTTCGGAAAAGATAAAAAACAAAAACTACCTGCGGGCGCCGTAGACAAACTCGCCCTCGCCAAGCGCATGCGGGAAGCCACCCAGAAAAGGCTCGGCGGAGAAAAGCCGCAGGGTAGCTCGAGCCAGACGATACCGGTTACGGTCATTTTCGTTCTGTCCGTCGTTCTGGCCATGCTCATGCTCGACGGCAATAACAACATGCTGTCCGGCTGGCATCCCACCGGCATCTACTCGGTGGATAACCTGCTGACGGGATCGAGCATCCCCCC
>JAHFPI010000088.1 GCA_023266795.1 Rhodospirillales bacterium | reverse complement strand
TTTGTCCACCGCCGCCCTCCTGCGGGCGGTTGAACTGGCGATTGCCGTCGTTGCCGCCGCGTTTCCTGCCGCGATTGCGTCCGCCGCGTCTGCCGCGCCGCCGCTGGTTGCCGTCACTATCCCGGTCATTCCGTCCGTTGTCATCACGGTTGCCGCCATCCCTGCCGCCGCCATGGGAACGGCGCGGCTGTCTGTCGCCGCCCGCATTCCCTCTGTCGGAGGGGGCTATTTCTTCGTCGACGGAGAAATTCGGGGACTGGTCGTTATCTTCCGCGCTTTCGCTTTCGTCCACTTCCGGCAGATCGGAGATGTCCACTGTCTGCACGGGAGCCAGCCGCGCCGGACGTTCCGGGCCGGCAGCGCCGGTCGCCCGCAGGATTTCAATGGTGTAGGCTGGTTTCAGCAGTTCATCATTGGCCTGAAGGGAGACGCGGATATTGTAGCGTTTTTCAATGGACGTGAGCATCTCGCGCTTGGTGTTGAAGATATACAGGGCGATTTCAGTCGGGACGCAGACCTTGATTTCTGCGGCGCGGGCGCGGAGAGCTTCTTCCTCGATGGCGCGGAGGACGATAACGCCGGTTGTTTCAACGGTCCGTATCAGTCCGGAGCCTTTGCAATGGGGGCATACCTCGAAGTTGGTTTCAACAAGGCTGGGGTGCAGGCGCTGGCGGGAAAGCTCCATCAGGCCGAAGGTGGAAATGCGCCCCAGCTGGATGCGGGCGCGGTCATGCTGCATGGCGTCGCGCATCTTGCGCTCGACGATCCGGTTGTTGCGGCTGTCCTCCATATCGATAAAGTCGATAACCACCAGACCGCCCTGGTCACGCAGGCGCAGCTGGCGGGCGATTTCTTCCGCCGCCTCGATATTGGTTTTGAGGGCGGTTTCCTCGATATGCCGGCCTTTGGTGGCGCGGCCCGAGTTGACGTCGATCGACACCAGCGCCTCGGTCGGGTTGATGACGATATAGCCGCCGGATTTCAGGTGAACGGTCGGGCTGTGAATGGCGTCGATCTGGTTTTCCACCTGATAGCGGAAAAACAGCGGCATTGTCTCTTCCTGATAGAACTGGACGCGCTCAACATGGCTCGGCATGAGCGTGCGCATGAATTCCCGTGCGTTTTTATACGCTTCCTCGCCGGCGACATGGACTTCATCGATATCGCGTTTGTACAGGTCGCGGATGGCGCGCTTGATCAGGTTGCCTTCTTCGTAGATGAGGGCGGGGGCGCTTGATTTCAGCGTGAATTCGCGGATCTGGTCCCACAGACGCAGCAGGTAATCGAGATCGCGCTTGATCTCTGCCGCCGCGCGGGCAACGCCCGCCGTGCGCAGAATGACAGACATGCCTTCGGGCACGTTCAACTCATGTAAAATCTTTTTCAGGCGCTGGCGATCCTTGGCGTTGGACACCTTGCGGCTGACGCCGCCGCCGCGCGGGGAATTCGGCATCAGGACGCAATAACGGCCGGGCAGGGAGATATAAGTAGTAACGGCAGCGCCCTTGTTGCCGCGCTCTTCCTTGCTGATCTGGATCAGCATGATCTGGTTGCGCTTGATAACTTCCTGAATTTTGTAGCGGCGCTTGATGGTGGAACGGTAAACGGGAGCGTCAACGACGTCCCCGCCGATGATTTCCACGTCGGATTCTTTATCTTCCTCGGCGGTTTGGACAGAATCGTCGCCTGAAGCCGGGGCGGAGATTTCAGCTTCTTCGGTTTCGGGCAGGGTATCGCCCTCTTCATCGTCGGCGCTTTCAGGTTCGTCGGCTGTGTCGGTAACGGACTCCTGTTCGATATCTGCGGCGATGGAGCTGGTATGTTTTGAAACGTAGTGTTCTTCTTCGGAGACGACGGCAGGAAATGCCTCTTCTTCAGAGGGGCTGGTTTCTTCCCCTTTTTCCGTTTTTTCAGAAGCGCCGTTGCCTTCCTCATCGTCGTCGTCCAGGCTTTCGCCGGCGGCGGCGAGCTCGGCGGCATCTTCCTCGTCTTCACGGGCTGCCTGTGCGGCGGCCAGCGCGCGTTCTTCAGCCAGCAGGGCTTCGCGATCGGCGATGGGGATGCGGTAGTAATCGGGATGAATTTCCGGAAAGGGCAGGAAACCGTGGCGGTTGCCGCCGAAATCGACGAAGCACGCCTGTAGCGAGGGCTCTACGCGCGAGACCTTGACGAGGTATATGTTGCTTTTGAGTTGTTTCCGGACGATGGTCTCGAAGTCGTATTCTTCAAGTTTATTACCAGAGATGACCGCAACCCGTGTCTCTTCGGGGTGGGTTGCATCAATCAGCATCCTTTTTGTCATTTTATCCAGTCCTTTTTCGATGCAAGCCTTAAGCTCAGACCCCGTAGCGACATCAGGGGATAGAGCGGCGCATCATGTTCTTCTCAAGGTTGTCGGCTTTTAAAACAGGCTTCCGTCTAATGTTGCCATCTGGCGTTATCGGGAGCGTCGATAAATCAAAAAATCGCCGCTGCTTTTACCAGCCTGTTCTCATCACCGTGCCTGTTTTACTGTCCGGAGACAGGAGGTATTAAAAACAAGCCGACCTCAAAATTCGTTGACCAAAGCGCCCCGTTACACATAACTTTTTAAAAAGGCGCTTTTTGTCGCATCGTCACTATATATACCTCGATAGATTCTCTCAACACATAATTTATTGACATAACTATAAAATTCTTATGCTGCGGCGTTGAAGGCGCAAGCCTTGAATATCCAAGTCGTTCAAGCGTATACTTGGTTCAGGATTTAAAAAATGGGGGCAGGCCGCGTGCGCGGAGGTTATTTATTTTTCGTATTATCTGTTTTACTGTTTTGTTCTCCGGTTTTTGCTTCTGCCGCGCCGCCGGCGGGATTGCAGGTTGACGAAATACGTTATGGGGGCGGGGGAAGAACGACTCGTATCGTTTTCGACCTGAATCAGCAGACGGATTTCAGGGCTTTTCTGATCGACGCCCCTTACCGGATCGTGGTCGACCTTCCCAAGGCCGAATGGAAAACTTTCAAATCCCGCCTTATCTCTAACAATCCCGTCATCAAATCCTATCGCAGCGGGGAGCTTGATGACGGCCTGACCCGCGTTATTTTCGACATCAAGAAGCCGGCCGTTATCAACAATATTTTTACTATTGCGAAGAACGGTATGGATAAAGACCGTCTGGTGATAGATCTGGAGCCATCATCCCCGAATACTTTTAATGCCCAGAAAAGCCGGGTTTTCGGCAATCGTCAATTACACGGCAGCGCTGCGGTTAAAACGCCCTCCGGTTCCGGCTATGCCGCTATCGAGAATGATCTGGTTAAGGCTGTTATTCCGGGAGGCACTTCAAAACCGTCTTCAATTCTGCACAAAGAGCAGAAGATATACACGATTGTCATTGATCCGGGGCACGGCGGGGAAGATCCGGGTGCGGAGGCCAGCGGCGCGAAGGAAAAATTTATCACCCTGTCGGTGGCAAGGGAGCTGCGTCGTCAGTTTGAAGAAACCGGCCGGTACAAGGTTGTCCTGACGCGGGACAAGGATGTTTATATCAAGCTGCACGACCGGGTGGCTATTTCCCGGGACGTAAAGGGCGATTTATTCATCTCCATTCATGCGGATAAAATAGACCGTAAGGGGGTGCGCGGTGCCTCGATTTATACCCTGTCTGAAAAAGCTTCCGACACGGAAACAGCGCGGCTGGCCGAGGAGGAAAATAATGCCGGTTTTGTGGCCGGTGTCGATCTTAGCCAGGAGACTCAGGACGTGGCCGATATTCTTCTGGATCTGGCGATGCGCGAGAAAATGAACGAGTCGAATCTATTCGCCCGGATGCTCTCTCAGTCCCTCCAACGCAAAAATGTTCAACTGTTGCCAAATTCACACAGGTCAGCAGGTTTCGCCGTTTTGAAGGCGCCGGACGTCCCCTCGGTGCTGATCGAAACAGGCTTTATTTCCAATCCGGATGAGGCCAAGCTCCTGAGTTCAGGGCAATTTCAGCGTAACATCTCCGCCGCCATTCTGGACGGGGTCGACGGTTATTTCCGAAAAATACAGGCGCTCCAGAAGCTCTGAATGTGCTCAAATCTACACACTCAGGCTATTTAGGCTCTTTTAGTCTCTGGACTTGCTTCACGTCCTATAGTACACATTTATAGCTACAACGTCGTACAACTGTCTCCGTCCGGGAGCACTTACCAAAGAGGAAATAACAATGAAACTTTTTACACAGGCACTTTCTGTGCTCGCAATTCTCGGTCTCACCGCCTGCGCAAACGGCGTATCCAGCGGTCAGCCGACATGTGACGGCAAAACAGCTGGCAAATGCGCAGAATCTGCAAAAGTTAAGAGCAAAGCTGACGCTGCTATGAGCAAGTCACTGCGTAAGTAATCTTTTATTCTCTCCGGAGAATAAATAAAAAAACCGCGCCGGGTTTTCCCGCAGCGCGGTTTTTTTTGTGGGCGGTTTTTAGCGGTTATATCTGCCCGTATCCACTGCGCGCGCCGGCTTTTTTTGCGGCGGGGGCTGCGTTTTCGAGTTTGCAATCACGACGGGATAGCCGCGCCGTTCTTCGACAACCGTTCTGACCGTATCCCAGTTGATCTGGTCGGCATCGATGCCGGCGGCATCGGTGATGACTTTTTTGAGGGCGTCGTTCATTTCCTTGATTTCATGTTCGCCGTTGATCTCGATGTCGCTGCTCTGGTTCTTTGACGGGTTGGCTTCCAGATAAAGATCGTCGCCGGTCCAGCCCACCAGTATCGGCTGGTCGACAACCGTGACCTTTGTGCCGACAGGAACCATTTTGAAAAGGGCGATGATGTCCTCCGGGTACATCCGCATACAGCCGGAGCTGACGCGGCGGCCGATCGCCCACGGTTTGTTGGAGCCGTGGATCAGGAAGGTCGGCCAGCCCAGATAAAGCGCATGGGTGCCGAGAGGGTTGGCCGAGCCGGCGGGAATGGCGGGCGGCAGCCAGGGTTTTTCCTAGCGCATGCGGGCGGTGGGATACCAGATGGGGCCGGCGGCCTTGCGGACGATGGTTGTTTCCCCTGTCGGCGTCAGGAGTCCCTCGCGGCCGACACCGATGGGAAAAGTTATGGGGTCTTTCTGGGGGTCTTTAAAATAATACATCCGCATCTGCGCCAGATTGACCACGATACCTGTTTGACGGGCGCGGGGCAGCAGCTTGTGGGAGGGGATGACAACCTCTTCTCCCGGCACCGGCGTCCAGGGATCGACATTGGGATTGGCGGCGCGGAGTTCAACAAATCCCAACTTGTAATGGCGGGCGACATCCAGCAGCGTATCTTCTTCGCCCATGTTGTAGGCCTGCATTTTTCCGGTCGCGACGCGGGCGTGGGGCGGGTAGGCCGGCAGGGGTATTGTTTCATCCGTATCTATTGCCGGCAGGGAATCTTCGTCCAGATTAGCGGCTTTGCCGTCGCCGGGGCGCAGCTTCGGCAAAGGAACTTTTTCTGTTTTTCCGGTGGGGGCGGGCGGTGGAACAGCCTGAGCAGATAAAGCCCCACCCGCTACCAGAGCGGCGGCAGCAAACAGGATCAGGGTACTGGAAAAAAACCGGCGCATGTGTGTATACCTAGTCCCCCAGACAAATGCCCAGGGACCGCGCCGTACGCACCAACGCGCCGTTGATGTCGACGGCCTGCTGGCTGGCAATGGCGTCCTCAATCGGTACATCAATCACGTTGCGGTTCGACCAGGCGACCATGCGGTCAAACTTGCCAGCCGCGACCAGTTCCACGGCATGAACCCCGAAGGCGGCGGCGATCAGCCGGTCGCCGGGGATGGGGGCGCATCCCCGCTGGACGTGCCCCAGCACGGTGACACGCGTTTCAAAACCGGTTTTGGCCGCGATGCGCTCGCCCAGATAATGGCCGATCCCGCCGTATCTCTTTTCGCCGCCGAAGTGCTCCACCTGCAGGGCGCTGCCCTCGATTGTCCGGACGGCCTCCGACACGACGACCAACGCAAAGTTGCGCCGTTCTTCTTCGCGCACGCGCATGATTTTTTGCGCCACCTTGTCGATGCTGTAGGGTATTTCGGGGATCAGGATAACATCCGCGCCGCCGGCTATGCCCGATGTCATGGCAATGTTGCCGGCGTCGCGGCCCATGACTTCCAGCACCATGACGCGGTCATGGCTTGCCGCCGTCGGCTGCAGCCTGTCGAGCGCTTCCGTCGCCACATAGGCCGCCGTTTCAAAGCCCACCGAGCTTTCCGTTTTTCCCACGTCGTTGTCGATCGTTTTCGGGATGCAGATCAGGTTGATGTTGCCGCGCTTCGCGAGCGTCTTTAAAATCGCCATGCTGCCGTCGCCGCCAATGCCGATCAGCGCCTCCAGCCCCAGTTCCTTGATGCCGCCGATAATCTCGTCCGAGCGGTCCTTGAACGAGCCGTCCGGCATCGGGAATTTGAAGGGATTGCCCTTGTTGGTGGTGCCGAGAATCGTGCCGCCAAGTCGCATGATTGTCGTGTCGAACATCTCGCGCGTCAGCACTTTGTAGCGCATCGGGCGGGTCAGCAGCCCTGCCGTGCCGTCCTCGATCCCGACGACTTCCCATCCGAGACGGGCGGCGGCATAAACAACGGCGCGGATGACGGCGTTCAGCCCCGCGCAATCGCCACCGCTCGTTAGAATTCCGATTCGTTTTTTGTTGGCCATATTATTTTGTCCCCGATAGCGGTAAATGCAGGCTGTTCGACCTTCCCAAAGTGCGCGACCTTGCTCCCGAATGCAACAAATAAAGCTTAAATTTACAGGGTTTTTCTGATATTATAGTCCCCGCAAGAGCATAGGATGGCCTTTTAAAATGATGCTGGAAGAACAGGAAGACCTGCAGAAAGCGCTCGAGGATCTCAAAACCGAGCACCGCGATCTGGACATCGTTATCCAGCAGCTTGCTGATTCCACGCCGGTGGATTTTCTGCGCCTGCAGCGCCTGAAAAAACGGAAGCTGTTTTTGAAAGACTCTATTTCCAAAATAGAGAGCATGCTCCTGCCGGACATTATCGCCTGAACTTAGAAACTTTTCGCAATTAACGGGAAATCAAGCTATGAAAATCATAAAAGTTGAAGAGTGGGAACAGGATCAGATTAACAGCCTGACGCTGAAGCTTATCTTTTCCGCCGCCTTCGCTACGCTGGCGGCTACCGGCATCGCCATTACCCTGCAAAGGGTGGGCCTGACGCTGGGACGGCCGGAGCTTTTATTTGCGCCGTGGGGCATTGCGCTGGTCATTGGCGTCTCGATTGCCTTTCATCGCGGCGTACTGGCGGAGCGCGCGCGCGTCGCCGGAAACGCCGAAGGGAAGAAGTAACCTTCGCGGCGTTATATAGGCAGTTCCGGATTCGGCTGGAGGATTTCCCGCACTAATGGGATGGTGACGGCGCGTTTTTCCGAAAGCGCCTTGCGGTCTATTTTATCCGTCAGCTGGCGCATGGCCAGAAATGACCGTTCTATGCGGGGCAAAATGAATTGCACGACTTCCTGCGATACAAAAATCTGCCGGTCGGAAAAAAGCTTTGTCAATACCACGGCCATCAGGGCGTCGTCGGGAGAGCTGACCTCGACGGCGGGCGCCGCCATCAGGCGGGACTTTAAATCGGCCAGTGAAAACGGCCATTCCCTGACGGGCTGTTCCGCCGTCAAAAGCAAATGGCCGCCACGTTCGCGCAGCAGGTTGTAAAGATGGAAAAGCGCTTCTTCCTGTTCACGTCTGCCGAGCGCGGGTAAAACGTCGTCTATCATGACTTCCTTCGCCGCGCCGACAATACGGTCGACGCTTTCCGGCGTTAAG
>JAHFPI010000087.1 GCA_023266795.1 Rhodospirillales bacterium | reverse complement strand
CCTCTTCCAGAACCGTGAAAAAGGAGCCTTGAAAGGAACATTTAACTTCGCCGATTCATCTTCTCTTGGTACCTACTATTGGTCGGCTACGCCCGACGAAAATTACAATCTGTTTGTGTATCTCTTTAGAGACAGTGGGCCGTACAGTGGACCGGCGTACGCGGCAGGAGAGTATAGCGGCGATCGGAACGATAGAAGTACGGTGTTCGTCCGCTGCGTCCGTTGAGCAGGGAAGAAAAGATCATGCAGGAACCGGACAAACAACTCACAGAAGCCCAGAAGAGCGCCGTTGCATTCATGACGCGCCCGAAGCCTAATCTTGATGCGTGGCGCGCGGCACGGGAAACAGAAGAGAAACGCGCGGCAGAAGAAAAAGCAGCCGCTGCCGCCAAAGCCGAGGCCGAAGCGATAGCCAATACCAAGGTCGGCGATAGAATGCCGGACGGTACGATTTATGCGGGTATTTCTCCGGACACAAACCAGCGTATGTATGCAGCGCCCTATGACGCGCCACTGAGCATGAATTTTAACGCAGCGGCAGAATACACCAAAGTCCTTAAAGTCGGTGACAAGCAAGATTTCCGCGTACCGACGAAGGCGGAACTGAATGTCCTCTTTGAGAACCGTGAAAAAGGCGCACTGAAAGGAACATTTAACTTAACTGGTTCCAATCCAGACGGTTGGTATTGGTCGTCCACGCCCAACATTATTGGTGACCTTGCGTGGGGTCAGAACTTTAGCAACGGTAGACAGGACCACAACATTCGGTACGGTGGCTCGTCTGTACGGTGTGTCCGTTGAGTAGGAAAGAAAAGATCATGCCGGAACCGGACAAACAACTCACAGAAGCCCAGAAGAGCGCGGTTGCATTCATGACGCGTCCGAAGCCGAATCTTGATGCATGGCGCTCTGCACGGGAAGCAGAAGCCGCCAAAGCTGAGGCTGAAGCGATAGCCAATCCCAAGGTGGGAGACGTCATGCCGGACGGTACGATTTATGCTGGTGTATCGCCGGATACGAACCAGCGTATGTATGCAGCACCCGCAGACGCCCCGCTGAGCATGAATTTCAACGAAGCGGCGGAATACGCCAAAGACCTTAAGGTCGGCGACAAGCAGGACTTCCGGCTACCGACAGAGGCGGAGCTGAATGTCCTCTTCGAGAACCGTGAAAAAGGCGCACTGAAAGGAACATTTAACTTAACGGGTTACTATCCCGTTGGGTGGCACTGGTCGTCCATGTCCGTCAGTGAAGGACTTGCGTTGGGTCAGCGCTTTAGAGACGGCCAGCAGGACCGCCACCATCGGCTCAATGTTTCGTCTGTGCGTTGCGTCCGTTGAGCAGGGAAGAAAAAATCATGCCCGAACCGGAGAAAAAACTCACAGAAGCACAGAAGAGCGCAGTTGCATTCATGACGCGGCCGAAGCCGAATTTTGATGCGTGGCGCTCCGTGCGGGAAGCAGAAGAGAGACAAGAGGCAGAAGAAAAAGCAGCCGCAGTTGCCAAAGCAGAGGCTGAAGCGATAGCCAATCCCAAAGTAGGCGATAGAATGCCGGATGGTACGATTTATGCCGGTATCTCACCGGACACGAACCAGCGTATGTATGCAGCACCCGCTGACGCTCCATTGTGCATGAACTTTAACGATGCCGCGAAATACGCAACCGACCTTAAAGTCGGCGACAAGCAAGACTTCCGTGTACCGACGAAGACGGAACTGAATATACTCTTCGAGAACCGTGAAAAAGGTGCGCTGAAGGGAACGTTTGACTTAACAGGTGCTCTTTACGCCAGTTGGTACTGGTCGTCCACGCCTTACAATGCCCTCAATGCGTGTGATCAGCGCTTCAGAGACGGCAGACAGGGCAGCGACCCTCCGCACATGATCTCGTCTGTTCGTTGCGTCCGGTG
Organism: Rhodospirillales bacterium; assembly: GCA_023266795.1. Classification (GTDB taxonomy): domain Bacteria; phylum Pseudomonadota; class Alphaproteobacteria; order Micavibrionales; family UBA2020; genus PALSA-926. The sequence continues at coordinate 5,891 of JAHFPI010000087.1, read as the reverse complement.
AATAGGAAAGAAAAGATCATGCAGGAAGAAACGGACAAACAACTCACGGACGCCCAGAAAAAAGCCGCCGCATTTCTGACGCGGCAGGGGGTTCGTTTTGCTCCCGCTTGGTACGCGGCCCGTGAGGCTGAAGAGGAAAAACGGAAAGCAGAAGAAACCGCCCGGAAAGAAAAAGAAATGGCCGCAGCGGTCGCATGGGCGAAAGCCGGCGATGTCATGCCGGATGGCACGGTCTATCTTGGACTTTATAAGGGCAAGGACTGGTTTGTCACTGCGGGGGGCGCCAAAGACGGGGACGGCAAAAACCTGACGATGGATTTCAATTCTGCCGCTGCTTATGCCCAAAACCTGAAGGCGCATGGCCATGACGACTGGATTGTGCCGCCGCACGGCGGTGCTTCGAAAGAACCCGATATCCTGCTAGAAATGTTCAATAACAAAAGTAAGGGGGCGTTCAAAGATACCTACGATGAAGGGGATTCTCTGGATTCAGGTATATACTGGTCCTCATCCCTGGCGAGCGGTGATCCTGGCTATGCGCGGGTACAGGGTTTCGGCGATACATACCAGCACTGGACACATCATAAAGATGATACTGAGCGAGTCTCGCTGCGCTGTGTCCGCGCGGTACCGCATCCATGAATAAATAATAGAGAAAGCATATGGCCAAGGCAAAAAAAGACAATCTCACAGAAGCCCAGCAAAAGGCTGCTGCATTCCTGACCCGGACTAAGCCGAATCTTGATGCCTGGCGCACGGCACGGGAAGCGGCGGACGCCAAAGCCGAGGCTGAAGCAATCGCAAAAATAAAGGTTGGTGACGTTATGCCGGATGGCACGATTTATGCCGGTATTTCTCCGTTGACCAAAGAGCCTATGTTCACGTTGCCTGCGCAAGAATCCCTGATGATGACTTTCAATGAGGCAAGCAAACGGGCTTCCACCCTCGACGCTCACGGCCATAAAGACTGGCGCATCCCGACAAAGGAAGAGCTGGGCAGGATGTTCGGAAGTCGTGTAGCCATTGGCGGATTTAATCTGAGCGGTGCAAATCCTGAAGGAATGTACCTGTCTTCCTCGGAATCTGATTTTGATGTCATGAGATGTGTGGATTTCAAAACAGGGGGGCTTGGTAATGTCCCGAAGGGCAGTTATCCTGCTCGTTATCCAATTCCTGTCCGCTTTGTCCGCTCCGGACCTGTTTCGGCATTATAACTAAAAAATAATTCCGAACGAACCCGCGCCTGCCAGCAGGCTGCAAATGACAATGTGCAGCCATGTCAGCCGCGTGCCCAGCCTGCGGCCGATACCGGCGCCGCTGGGTTCATTCAGACCGTGAACGTGCATCAGCCGGGCGATAATCAGCAGGATGCCCAGCACGTGGACGAGCCACGGGCTGAACTGCATGGTTTCGAGCATCCACATCAGCAGCAGGGCGAGGGGCAGGTATTCGATGAAATTGCCCTGCGCGCGCACGGCGGCGGTCAACTCGTTGTGGCCGGAATCCCGCAGCGCCTTGTTGTCTTCATGCTTGAGGCGCAGTTTCGTGACCCGCCACGACAGCAGCACCAGCATGATGCCGAAGAACCCTGCATAGATGGGGGTGATGAAGGCGATGTGATCCGTCATATTTTCGTTCCTCCTACGGTTAAACCGTCAATACGCAATGTGGGCTGGCCGACGCCGACGGGGACGCTCTGCCCGTCTTTGCCGCAGGTGCCGACCCCGTTGTCCAGTTTCATGTCGTTGCCGATCATCTTCACTTTGGTCAGCACATCGGGGCCGTTGCCGATCAGCGTCGCGCCCTTGACGGGGGCGCCGACTTTGCCGTTCTCGATGAGATAGGCTTCCGTCGCCGAGAAAACGAATTTTCCCGAGGTGATGTCCACCTGACCGCCGCCGAAGTTGACGGCATAGAGTCCCTTGCTGACCGACTTGATAATCTCGTCATTGCTGTGGCTGCCGCCCAGCATCATGGTATTGGTCATGCGCGGCATCGGGTGGTCGGCGTAGCTTTCCCGCCGTCCGTTGCCGGTCGATTTCGCGCCCATCAGCCGCGCGTTCATGCGGTCCTGCAGATAGCCGACCAGAATGCCGTCCTCGATGAGGACAGTGCGCTGCGAGGGTGTGCCTTCGTCATCAATGGTAATGGAGCCCCGGCGGTTGGCGAGCGTGCCGTCATCCACGACGGTGACGCCTTTGGAGGCGACCTGCTTGCCGATGAGCCCGGAAAAGGCCGAGGTGCCCTTGCGGTTGAAATCACCCTCCAGCCCGTGACCGATGGCTTCATGCAGCAGGATCCCCGGCCAGCCGGGGCCAAGCACGACAATCATTTCACCGGCGGGCGCCGGCACCGAGGAAAGATTGACGACGGCCTGACGATAGGCTTCATCCACCGCTTCCGTCCATGTCTTGCCGTCAAAGATATGATCATAGCTATAGCGCCCGCCAAGACCGCTGTAGCCTTCTTCCATGCGTCCTTTGCTGTCATCGATATAGACAGTGACATTGAGCCGGACGAGGGGGCGGATGTCGGCGGCCTTGTGACCGCCGCTGCGTAAAATCTGTACGGCTTTCCATGATGCGGCGAGCTGCACGGAAACCTGTTTGACGCGCGGATCTTTGGCGCGGGCATAGGCGTCGATATCCTGCAGCAGCTTGACCTTCTTTTCAAACGGCACGCCCATCAGGGGGTTATCGTCCACATAAAGCTGCTGGTTGGTTTTTTGCGGGTTGAGGTCCATCTTTCCGCCATGACCCTGCTGCACGGCCTTCACGGTTTCTCCGGCGCGGGCAATGGCTTTTTCCGTCATCTCCGACGAATGCGCAAAACCGAAAGTTTCCCCGGCAACGGAGCGCAGGCCGAATCCCGTGTCCGTATCGTAGGAGCAGTTTTTCAGCTTGCCGTCATCCCAGCTGAAAAATTCCGACTGCACATATTCAAGGAACAACTCCCCGTCATCCGCGCCGCTCAGGCTGTTGTTGACAAGCGTCGTGATACTGACCGGATCCAGTCCGGTTTTTTCGAAAAAAATCTTGTCGGTGGTCTGAATATGGGAGGGCATAAAAACACACTTTCTTACCGTCGTTAACATTCAAAGTAGCACTTATCCGCAGAAAGGCGAATTGTGATTGGAGCTATTATTTACAGAACGCACCGGCGATAAACATTTCTCTTTCTAAACCACGTGAGCCGCGTTAACCTTTTGCAGGTCATTTAAAGGGGGAGAACAGCGATGCCAGAGCAGACCATTCAGGAAAAGAATTTGTCCCTTGTCTCCGCTGTGGCGGCAGGAAAGCCGGAGATTGTCGCGGCATGCCTCAGCAACGGCGCGGACATCCATTACGACGATGATCTGGCTTTACGCAGCGCCGCTTATCTGGGGTATCTGGACATGGTGGAATTGTTGCTGAAAAGCGGCGCCAATGTGCATGCGGACGGCGATGTCGCCCTGTTTGCCGCCGTCATGGCGCATGATCTTGCCATGGCTGAAAAACTTGTGGATAAGGGCGCCAATGTGCAGGCCGTCCTTGACCGCAGGAAAAGGGAACTGGATTCCGAAAGTCTTCACATCCTCGACGCAGTACAAACCCGCAGCGCCAAAATCGCTTTTGAAAAGAACTTCGCGGCGTATAAGGAAAAAACACATAAATCCGGCCACGGCGGACTCAAGCCGAAAGCGCCTTAAGATTTCAGCGCGGATATGAGGACGCTACATACATAGGGTTGGTTCATGTCTAAAATAAAGGTGATTTTATGTCAGAGGCGCTAATTGATTTCATAAAGGACTGCTATAAGGCAGGCAAAACGCATAAAGAGATAGGTGCGATTCTGAAAGAAACAGGATGGGCTCAAGAGCAAATTGACGAGGCGCTTGGACAGTTTGTTGATCGTGCTTTTCCTGTGGCTAGTCCCTCATTCAATCGTAAATTGTCTGCAGATCGTAATCGTATTAACGATCTTAGACGTTTGAGCAACGACATAGATCAATATTTTGATGAACAAAAAAAGTTACCCGATCAATTGGCTGACTTGAGTAAACTACGGTCGTGGGGTGACTATGAGCGGCGACTTGATGACCCTACGACAAAAGAGCTGTACGAATACAAGAGGTCTGATACATTCGCATATGAGTTATGTGCTAACTTTGAACTCACTTCTAAGGATGCTGAATTAGAATGGAGAAATTATTATGGCTCGCATAATATGACGTGGGAATATGATATTGGACATCATTGCTTCAAGTTTGGAATTCCTGAAGGGAAGAGAATAAGTAAGGCGAAATAAATCTGCTTAGCGTCTGGCATATAAGTAAGCCCTTCTATAGCATCATTGTTAACCATAATAATTAACAATAGATTAATTAAACACTTAAGTCTGGTTTCATTAACAGGCTCTTTGCTCTAAAATCTTTTGGAATCACTCATTTAGTAGGCGGGGCTCATGACACAGCTTGCATCAAACCTTTCCCATCAGTCGCAGGACTATCAGGCCAATCATCAGGCGATAGAAAAAGCCGTCAAGGATTTTAAGGACAAACTGCACGCTATCCAGCAGGGCGGGGATGAGAACTCGCGGGCGCGGCATCTCGCGCGGGGCAAAATGCTGGCGCGCGACAGGGTCAAGAACCTGATCGATCCGGGTTCGCCGTTTCTGGAGTTTTCCGCTTTCGCCGCCTACAACGTTTATCAGGACGCCACTCCCGCCGCCGGAGTCATCACCGGCATTGGCCGCGTGTCGGGGCAGGAATGCGTGATCGTCGCCAATGACGCGACGGTGAAGGGCGGCTCCTATCTGCCGCTGACCGTCAAGAAGCATCTGCGCGCGCAGGAAATCGCGGCGCAGAACAACCTTCCCTGCATTTATCTGGTGGAAAGCGGCGGCGCGTTCCTGCCTTTGCAGGACGAAGTGTTTCCCGACAAAGAGCATTTTGGCCGCATCTTTTACAATCAGGCCAACATGTCGGCGTGCGGCATTCCGCAGATCTCGGCGGTGATGGGTTCCTGCACGGCAGGCGGCGCTTATGTGCCGGCGATGTCGGATGAAGCGGTCATCGTCAAAAATCAGGGCACTATTTTCCTCGGCGGCCCGCCGCTGGTGAAGGCCGCTACCGGCGAGGAAGTCAGCGCCGAAGACCTCGGCGGCGCCGATGTGCACTGCCGGTCGTCCGGCGTAACCGACTATTACGCGCAGAACGACGGCCATGCGCTGACCATCGTGCGGCGTATCGTCGGCAACCTCAACCGCGTCAAGAAAGTTTCTCTGGCGATGCGCGATCCGGCGCCGCCGAAATACGACCCGCAGGAGATTTACGGCCTCATCCCGCAGGATACCCGCAGGCCCTATGACGTGCGGGAAGTGATCGCGCGCATCGTCGACAACAGCGAGTTTGACGAGTTCAAGAGATTATACGGCGAAACGCTGGTGTGCGGCTTTGCCCATCTGTTCGGCTATCCGGTCGGGATCGTCGCCAATAACGGCATTCTCTTTTCCGAATCCGCGCTTAAAGGCGCCCATTTCGTTGAGCTGTGCTGCCACCGTAAAATTCCGCTGATCTTCCTGCAGAACGTCACCGGCTTCATGGTCGGCCGGAAATACGAGGCCGGCGGCATCGCCAAGGACGGCGCGAAGCTGGTGACCGCCGTGTCCTGCGCCCAGGTGCCGAAAATGACGGTTATCACCGGTGGCAGTTTCGGTGCCGGCAACTACGGCATGTGCGGCCGCGCCTACAACCCGCGCTTCCTCTGGATGTGGCCGAACGCCCGCATCTCCGTGATGGGCGGCGAGCAGGCGGCGAGCGTGCTGGCGCAGGTCAAAAAGGATGTCATGAAAACGCCGTGGCCTGCGGAGGAGGAAGAAGCCTTCAAAAAACCGATCCGCGACAAGTACGA
>JAHFPI010000086.1 GCA_023266795.1 Rhodospirillales bacterium | reverse complement strand
AAATGTTCAAAAACCCCTTCAATAATGCTTCAGCAGTGCCTGAAGAGAGCTTTCTCCCTAATGCCGATTGGGAAGACATCATTGCCAGTCATGTGTTTAAGACTTTAGGAGTGAAGAATGGCGAGGGCAGGAGCTACTGTGGCGCCAGTCTTGATCCCGACGGAAGGTGGACTGTCAGGGATATTAATTATTCCAGTAGTAATTTGCAGGTAGGGACTTTTAAGGTACTGGCTGTCTCCGTGAGTCTAGAAGAGGCTATCTGCAGGGTAGCGAAATGGGATTACGGTGTCATGTCTTATAATCATCCCCCCGTTCCCGGACGCAAGAGCAACTACCGCGATTTTGCCAGCCAGTGCGGAGGATATTTTGATGATAAGGGCAATTTCTTTTCCGTTAAAGGTAGTGCGCCGGTGACGGGAGAAGTTCTGCTGAGCCGGAAAAACCTTGATGAGATGTATCAACAGGAAGATAAACCCGCTACTGCCGGGACAGACATGCCCGTTTTCTCCACGTGGGATGATTTTTACAGGGAGATCGTTCGTAAGGTGCCGATCTCGGCTGAAACATCAGTGACCGGAGGCATGTTCGGTGCCGCACAAAATTTCGAACGGAAAATGATGGATGATAATGTCCCCCTGTCATCAAAACAGCAGGACATTTCATACATAAAAAGTTACTGCCGTGATAATCCGGCGGCGGATGATGCGGTTTATCAGTATAATGTCATGATCATTGCGGCGCTAATGCGCGCCGGCGCTAAGGCTTACAAAGAATTCTCGGCTTCCACTTCCATTGCACCGGAGACGCTTCAGTTTTTATCCGTTCTCGACGATGCAATCAGCGCTTATGCGCCGGAACTTCTGGGCGTTTCCCCTGAACAGGCAAAAGAGCTTGCCAATATCATCATGCAGGGGCCGGACCCTTATGCCGGCAAGCCCCTGCCGCTGGAGGTTTTTGTGGAAAGAGTCTTCACCAAGCCAAAAAAGTCTAAAGCTTATTCTGTAAGGGATGCTAAGCGTTAATTTAGGCTATTGATAAATAAGAAGATATTCTCTGACTATACCTCCTATAAGTGAACAAGTTTGTCTCCTATGGGCAGGCTGGGCTGATTTGGGCTGCTGAAACTATTCTTATTTTTTCTGCTCATACATTTTTTTATATTCTTCATAGAGAGGGTTTGCCTTGGCCAAATCTTCTTTGCTCATAGTCATGTCAAGTTGCAGCCTGCTTCCCCTTACGAAAAGGTTTGGTTCGAGGTCTTCTAGCAGCCGGGTCCAGGCATAGTGTTTCAAGGGGTCGTTTTTTTCTAAAAGTGTCATGGCGCGATAGGCCACAAGGTTACCTTTCTTGAGCTCCGGTGCAAGGATTTCCATCCATTTTTCACGATCATAGATTTTTAACTTTGCGGCCAGAAGTCCATGATCGGCAGCCATGGAAAACCATTTGTGGGCTTCCGTAGCATATGAGTCGTCGTGTACGCCTGTGCTTTCCATGTTATTACAATATTTTGTTCTATCATAGCAACATGCAAGGGTGTACTGAGATTCAGCATCCCCCGCATTCGCTTTCAAGAGAAGCTGTGATGCGTCAGGGAAGCTTGTCAAAGGATTGCGCATGTCTCCAAAGCTGCTTTTGGCGTCGGCGGCGAAAAGTTGGCGGAAGTCTTCCATATGCTCTTTAATAACATTTTGCGGGTAACATTCACCGCTGTTCGTTGACTCTGGAGGGGCGTACTCATGAGGTATTTTACGATCCCAATCCAATGCATTATCTATGATGCTGGGCATTTTATCAGGATATTCAGCCATAAATGTATTAAATTCATTCATATCTCTGTGTGGGCGTGGCCCAAAAAGGTTGAATGCATTATAAAATGTACGGGCGCAGAAGAAATAAGGGTATGCCTCCTCCCAAACAGCAGCGATGTGCCAGAAGGCGGCTTCTTCATCCCGATATTGGTGGAAAAGGGCGTCAGATAAAGCAAGGAGAGTTGTGGAACCGTATTTCTCTGGAGCAGAAAGTATTTTCTCCATGGCCTTCTGACGATCTTCGGCTTTGGGGCTTTTTAAAAGCGCTTCCTCGGTTTGCACTGAAGGAGAGCTGGGATCTTTTTTTCTAGCTTGTGAAGTCTTGGTTTCGCATGACATGAAGTCGCACGACTCTCCTGCGCGTGGTACAAGTGACCCGTCCGGGCAGGCATGCAGTTCTGTGGAACATTTGAAGTATTCTACTTTATCTTGTGCTTCCTTGGCATCTGCGCCTGCGTTTATCAGCATCTGAGCTATTTCAGCTCTTTTCTTTGCCTGAGCGTATCTAAAGGGTGTTGCTACATATGGGCTGTAACTATCTAAGTTTTTTATTGTTGTGTTGAAAACTTTTGTATTTACATCCAGTCCCGTCCCGATGAGCCGCTCAGCCACATCCCTGCGATCTCCATCTATGGCTTTCATGATTGAGGTAGTCATATCTCCGCCATCTTTCACGGCCCCTGCTTTTATCAGCTTTTCTATGCCTGAAAGATCGTATTTTCCTCCAGCTATTTCTCTGCTTAAACGCTGGTTAAGCCTGTCGTGCTTCTCTTTTTCTGCCTTTTGGCTTTCTGAGAGCACAACCGGAGGGTGCTCTTTTTGCCATTTCAGTACGTCTTTGTCCAATTTTTTCAGTCGGCCTTGGTCAAGGCTTTTTTCAGCTTCAGCCTTGAACTTTTGGCAATCTTTCAGGAGTGCATTTTCAAAAACATTCATGAAGCCTGATACGCGGTAGAGGTCACCGGAAATAAAAGGCACCTTGAAGTCGGATTGGGATTTTTCTGTATCGGCTCTCCCGCTGCTTTTAAAGTTATCTGTACATATGGAAGACCAGAAATAAAATTTGTCGACAGATTCATCTTCCTTAGAGTCGTGATCATAGGAGGGTGCATAAAACCGAGCAAGGTTATATTGCGCGCCGATGTTACTATTTTCCGCCAAGCTGGTGATAAATGCCACATCTTCGGGAGAAATTGTCGCAGCATTTGCTGACAGAGATCTCAAAAGATACAGGCCTGTAAAAACAAAGCTAATAAGAAAACGTCTCATGATACCCCCTGATTGGCCATCCATCTATGATAAAGCTTAAAATCTTCTATCCCCCATTTGAAAAATTAAAATAGGCAAATCCATATCCAAGTACGTTAATAGCGTAAAGAATAAAGGGTCACAATGCATATCCTTTGGCTAAATATACCCATGAATCTACCCATATTTATTTTGGCATGTAAAGAACATCTTTGAAGGGGCATGGATAAAAAACGACTTATTTGCTTGGTTTTTTACTGTTTATTGGACTTTATAGAACTTCTATAAATCAGTAAATTACTCCCCGTAAGGAATCCACACGTTCTTGATTTCGACCGCATGGCGGAGGAATTCCTCGCCTTCGGCTTCGTTGCTGTCGAGCCAGTCGCGCTGTTTTCCGTTATTGACCCAGGTGCGCTTCAGGTTGCCGATGGAGGATTTTTCTACCAGCGCGCTGCCTGAAATATCCGAGCCGAAATACCACAGGCCGTCCACTTCATCATGTTCAGCAAGGGTCTTCGTCAGGCTGGCACGGTCGCCCGTGACGATATTCACCACGCCCGCCGGAACGTCCGACGTATCGAAAATCTGGTAAAAGTCGGTGGCGGAGAGCGGGTATTTTTCCGAAGGGATGATGACGGAGCGGTTGCCCATCGCCATTGCCGGTGCGAACAGGGAGACGAACCCGAGCAGCGGTGATTCATCAGGGCATACCAGTCCGAGAATGCCCACGGCCTCCTTCATCGCCACGGCGACAAAACGGGCAGGGGGGTAATGCACGGCGCCGTCGTATTTATCGGCCCAGGCCGCGTAGGTGAAGAGGCGACGGATGGACTCGTCCACTTCTTTTGCAGCGGCGGCGGGTGTCGCCCCCGTCATCTGCGCGATGCGTTTTTTGAACTCGTCCCTGCGGGCGCTCAGGTTCTCGGCGATGTAATACAGTATCTGCGCGCGCAGGTGATGGGCGGATTTGCCCCAGTTTTCAGCCTTTTTTGCGGCTTCGACGGCATTGCGGATGTCCTTGCGGTTGCCTTCACCAACCTGACCGATCAGCTTGCCCTTTTTATCGGTGATGGAAATGCTGTAGTTGCCATCGGGGCGCGCCTGTTTGCCGCCGATATAGAGCTTTGCGGTGCGGTCGATGGTGGCCAGCAGGCCTTCCATAGCGGCGGGCGTATGTTTTGCCGCGCTGAGTTTGGTTTTGCCGTCCTTATAAACCGGCAGGGACTTGAGGAATTTCGGCTTGAGGTAGGCATACATGCCCTCGCGCCCGCCCTCGCGGCCAAAGCCGGATTCACGGTAGCCGCCGAAGCCGCAGGCGGCGTCGAACATATTGGTCGAGTTGATCCATACCACGCCGGCTTTCAGCTTCGGCGCAACGTCGAGGGCGAGGTTGATGTTATCGCTCCAGATGCTGGCGGCGAGGCCGTAGCGGGAATTGTTGGCGAGCAGCACCGCTTCCTCCGGCGTACGGAACGTCAGCACGGAAACGACGGGGCCGAAGATTTCCTCCTGCGCGACGGTCGAGGCCGGCTGCACATTGGTCAGCATTGTCGGCGGATAGAAACAGCCTTTCGGGCAGGAATCTTTGCCCGGCTGCACCAGTGTCGCGCCTTCCTTGACACCCAGCTTCACCATGCGGTCGATCTTGTCGTATTGCTCCTGGCTGACGATCGCGCCCATGTCGATGGCTTTGTCGAGCGGGGAGCCGACGCGCATTTTGCCCATGCGGCGGGTCAGCTTCTTGATCATCTTGTCGGCGATGCCTTCCTGCAGCAGCAGGCGCGAACCGGCGCAGCACACTTCGCCCTGATTGAACCAGATGCTATTGACGACGCCTTCCACGGCGCTGTCGAGGTCGGCGTTTTCAAAGACGATGGTGGGGGATTTGCCGCCGAGTTCCAGTGTCAGCTCTTTGCTGTGCCCCGCCGTCGCCCCACGGATGATGCGCCCCACGTCGGTCGAGCCGGTGAAGGCGATTTTGTTAACGTCGGGATGTTTGACTATTTCCGCGCCGGTCGAGCCGTCGCCCTGCACGATGTTGATAACGCCGGGGGGCAGGCCCGCTTCCTCGCAGAGTTCGGCAAAGAGAATGGCCGTCAGCGGCGTGAATTCGGCGGGTTTCAGCACGACGGTGTTACCGGCGGCGAGGGCGGGCGCGATCTTCCACGCCATCATCAGGAACGGGAAGTTCCACGGGATGATCTGGCCGACGACGCCGCAGGCTTCATAGCCGGGGAATTCCCTGTCGCGGATCTGCGCCCAGCCGGCATGGTGGTAGAAATGGCGGGCGGCGGCGGGAACGTCGATGTCGCGCGTCTCGCGGATGGGCTTGCCGTTATCGAGCGTTTCCAGCACCGCCAGCAGACGGGCATTCTTCTGGATCAGGCGGGCGATGGCGTAAAGATATTTTGCGCGCACAAAACCGTCCAGCGCTTCCCACGATTTCTGCGCCTTGCGCGCGGCTTTGACGGCGTTATCGACGTCCGTTGCCGTGCCGAGGGAAATTTTGGCCAGCGTCTCGCCGGTAGCGGGGTTTTTGGCATCGAACCACTTACCCTTGGCGGGCACAACCCACTTGCCATTGATAAAATGCCCGAAGGTGGATTTATGCTGCGCCAGCCATTCGTTGGCGGTCGAAGCACTCTCCGGCGCGGGCCCGTATTCCATGGTCTCGAATATTTCTGCGACTTTTGCGGACATTGTTTATTCCTTCTCTTTTGAAACAATATAACCAATCCGACCTTTGGGCTGAACGGGTGGCGGCTCCATAAGTTGCCGGATAGCATCAAATACCACTGCAAACTGGTGGTCGTATTTCTTTTCCATGGCAGAAAGTTTTTGCGCTAGATCTTTGTGTGCGATCATGGCCTCGCGCATTTGCACAAAGGCGCGCATGATGCCGATGTTCACCTGAATGGCACGCTTACTACGCAGGACACCGGACAGCATGGCGACACCCTGCTCTGTAAAGACGTAAGGGGGCTTGCGGAGAGCCATTTTCGCGGAGGAATTGGATATCACAATTTGTGATTTCCAATTTTTCATTTCTTCGCTATTGAGTTGAAACATAAAATCCTCCGGAAAACGCCCTTTATTCCGGTTAACGGCTTGATTTAATACCCCTGTCGTAACGCCATAGAGTTCTGCTAAATCCTTATCAAGCATAACTTTATGCCCACGGATAACGTGGATTTTATTCTCAATGATTTTAAGGGATGGAGCGAGTGCTTGTTTCATGCATATTTATCCCACCGGATGCCGGTTATTCGCTGAATATCTTCCCGTCACAAAATGCTCCAGCTGGCGCTCGATGTCGGCCAGCAGGCTCGATGCGCCGATGCGGAACAGGTCTGGTTGCAGCCATTCGTTGCCCAGTTCTTCCTTCATGAGGAACTGGTAGTTCATGACGTCCTTGGCGGTGCCGATGCCGCCGGCGGGTTTGTAGCCGATCTTGTAGCCGGTCTGCTCGAAGTATTCGCGGATCATGCGGATCATGACCAGCGTCACGTTCAGGTTGGCGTTGACGGCTTCCTTGCCGGTGGATGTTTTTATGAAATCAGAGCCGGCCATCATGGCGACCATGCTGGCTTTGGCGACGTTGCGCATGGTGGCGAGTTCGCCCGTGGCGAGGATGCTCTTCAGGTGCGCATCGCCGCAGGCTTCACGGAATGCTTTAACTTCATCGTACAACGCATTCCAGTTGCCGGTTAAAACATGACCACGGGTAATGACGATGTCGATTTCTTTGGCGCCGGCGTCAACCGAAGCCTTGATTTCCTGCAGGCGCTGTTTCAGGGGCGACAACCCGTGCGGGAAACCGGCGGAGACAGCGGCCACCGGAATGTTGGTGCCTTTCAACTCGTTGACGGCGGTTTCGACCATTTCGTGATAGACGCAGACGGCGCCGGTGGTCAGGTGCAGCTTTTCGATGCCGAGCGCTTCAACCAGATCGTGGCGCAGAGGCGCCCGTGCTTTAGCGCAAAGACGTTTAACGCGGCCTGCGGTGTCGTCGCCGCTAAGCGTGGTGAGGTCGATGCAGGACAGCGCCTTCAGCAGCCAGGCGGCCTGCCATTCCTTTTTAACCGTGCGGCGGCCGAGCAGGGTGGCGGTGCGCTGTTCGACGGCGCTCAGGTTGACGGTGATGCCTTCCAGCCAGTCGGGATTGAAGGCGGTGCCGGGGTTGCGGGCATGATGGCCGCCGGCCGAGGGAACGTGGACGGGCAGGTTGCTGGGCGTATGGATCACGGTCATCTGCGGGTTGGTTTTTGCCATCTTGGCACCTCGCTGCTGTTAAAAATCGCTTTAAGTAAAAATCGGGCTTAAATTACATTGAAATCCGTAAATTTGCAATGTATTGCTATATATGCATTTTAAAGAGGTAAGAAGATAAAAATAATATGGAATTAAAAGAGACTGTTGGTTTTAATGATCTGGGCCTGAGCCAAGGCGTTTTAAAAGCAATCGAAGACTCCGGATACAAGCACCCCACCCCCATTCAGGCGCAGGCTATTCCTATCATCCTGATGTGCAGGGATGTTTTGGGTCTGGCGCAGACGGGCACCGGTAAAACGGCGGCTTTCACCATGCCGATGATCGATATTCTGAGCGGGGGGCGCGCCAAGGCGCGGATGCCGCGCTCGCTGATCCTGTCGCTGACCCGCGAGCTGGCGGCGCAGATTTCGGAGAATTTCACCAAATACGGCAAAAATCACCCGCTGACGCAGGCGCTGATTGTCGGCGGCACCTCGATGGACGA
>JAHFPI010000085.1 GCA_023266795.1 Rhodospirillales bacterium | reverse complement strand
GACCGTTACGCGCGGGCTGGAAAGGGCGCGCACCGTGCCAAAAGTACTGAGAGCATTGATAACCGGCGCCCAGCCATGGCCGAAATCAAGGTTGGCCGTAAAGGTGGATCCGGTGATCGGCAGCGAGGGCAGCTGCACGGAAGCAAATCCCAGATGGGTCAGGTTGTGTTTCGCCGCTGTCCAGTCAATCCCCAGCTTGAATTCATCCGTCAGCGACACCTCAAGCACCTTGGCCTCGATCAGGATTTGCGTCATCGACGTGCGGCGGAGGGTATCAAAGAATTTCTGCACCAGCTTGTGCTGCCGTTCGCTGGCGAAAACGCTGACAATGCCCGTCTGCTTGCTGATCGAATAGGTCGCGGGCGGGTTCGGAACCAGCTTCTCGGACGAAGACGACGGCATGGAAACATTAAGCGACGGCGGCACAACCGCTGCCGGAGGCTGCGCCGGCGCCGATGCTGCTGCTGGCGCACCCGCAGTGGCCCCTGCGGCGACCGGCAAAGGCGGCGGCGGCGGAGCCGGAGCGTCAACCGGCATCGCGACAGGATCCGCCAGCGTTGCCAGTGAAATATAGCTGTCTGTCGCTGCCAGCACCTGCTTCAGACCGGCCTCGATGTCCTTCCAGAAATCGCCGTCATACGTATTATCAATCTTGGCGCTGGATCCGGCCTCTGTTTTTGCAGAGTCGCTGGCGGTGGAAGATGTAATGCTGGTGCTGATACCCGACGAGCTCTTGCGGGCGACGTTCATATAGTCGATTTTGTAATTCTTGAGATACGGACGGTCGAGCTCGATACGCAGCACATCGTTCTCGAACTTGTAGCGCAGGCCGGACATCGCGCAAATGCGGTCGATCACGTCATTGAAGGGGCGCTCTTTCGCGGTAAAAATAATCGAACCGTGGATCTGCGGATCCATCTCGATATCAACGCCGGCCTGCTCCGCCAGCTCAAACATCAGGTCGCGTAGCGATACCGTCTGGTTCACCGAAACCGTCACCAGCGGCGACGGCAGTTTCAGGTCTTTCGGGGTGGAAATAACGGATTGGAAATCCGGCACAGTGGCCGCCGCATCATCCGGCATGTGCTGCGGCGCCAGGGCATCGCGATAATCCTGAATATCTTTTTCGGCGGCGCGGTCGTAAACCATCTGGTTCTTGGCCAGATTGCAGCTGCCAAGCGCCACGGTCGCAAGAGCGATCACCGCAACAACGCAGCCGGCACGGAAAAAATGACGCAGTCCTGACACCAGAATGATTCCGTCCCTTTAAAAAAGTATAATCAATAGTCGCTCTGACAACTATTGTTATAGAGACAGTCTTGATGTGTCAATGTCGAGTGTGGGCCGTGTCTTGTCGGTCATCCTGAACTGCTGGACTTTTATTTTCATATCCGCAGAAAAATCGGATTCCGCCACGGCAATCTGCTCGGTGATAATCCCCTTCTTGTACAGGTTGAAAAGGGACTGGTCGAAAGTTACCATGCCGGCCGCGTTGTTATTGGCCATAACTTCGTGAATTTTGGTAGTTTCGCCACGCAGAATCAGCTCCTTGATCAGGGCTTCGTTCAGCATGATCTCGGGCACCATCACCATCCCCCCCTTGACCGCCGGCACAAGGCGCAGGGCGATGATCGCGCGCAGGTTCATGCTCAGCGCGATCCGCACCTGCAGATGCCGCGCTTCGGGGAAAAAGTTGATGATCCGGTCCAGCGCCTGCGCCGCGTTGTTGGTGTGCAGGGTGGCGTAGCACAGGTGCCCGGTTTCGGCAGCCGAGATGGCCTGCACCATCACGTCCTGATACCTGATTTCCCCCACCAGAATAACGTCCGGTTTTTGCCGCAGGGCGTTCTTCAGCGCCACGCTGTAGGAAGCGGTATCGATTCCCACCTCGCGCTGCGTGATGATCCCCCGTTTGTGCTCATGGTAAAATTCAATAGGATCCTCGATGGTGATGATATGCCCGCCGAGCATGGTGTTACGATAATCCACCAGAGCGGCAGCCAGCGTCGACTTGCCCGATGAGGTCACGCCGCACACAAGGATCAGTCCGCGTTTTTCAAGCGCCAGCTTCTCCATCAGCTTCGGCAGGTACAGGTCTTCAAAACTGGGGATCTTGCTGGTGATCCTGCGAATGACCATCGCCGGATGCTGGCGCTGGCGCATGATGTTGATCCGGAAGCGGCCGTCCTTGCCCAGATCCAGCGCCATGTTGAGCTCCATATTGGTGTCGAACTCGAGGCGCTGGCGCGTGGTCAAAATTTCCATCAGGATCGCCTGCATGTCCTCTTCCTGCATCGGCACGTCGGACATTGGCAGCAGGTTATCATCCGTGCGCAGTGTGGGGGGGACGCCGACCGTCAGGTAAAGGTCCGTGCCCTGTCTTTGAACCATCTCGTTGAGATAGGTATATACAATGATGCCGCTCAAAACGAATATCCTTCTTTGTCAGGCTCTTTAACGGGCGGCGGCGCCTTGCCGCCTGCCACGCCCTTGACGGGCGGTGCGCCTTTTTTGAGGGCAGCGGGACTCTGGCTCTTGGGCGACGCGTCGCCGCCCGGCAGATCATCCGCATCTTCTGCGCCGCTTTTCAGGGCATTACGAGCAGTTTCGGCGCTTATAAGCTCCTGCGCCAGCAGATCATTCACGGAGTCTTCCATTGTCTGCATCCCGTAGCGCGCGCCCGTCTGGATCATCGAAAAAACCTGCGCCAGCATATTTTCACGGATAAGGCTGCGCACGGCATTGGTGCCCAGCATGATCTCGAACGAGGCGACGCGCCCGCCGCCGATCTTTGGCAGCAGCGTCTGGGCGACAATCCCTTCGATGGAGCTGGAGAGCATCGATCGTACCATCCCTTTCTCCGCCGCCGGAAACACGTCGATAATACGGTCGATCGTTTTAGCGGCATTGTTGGAGTGCAGGGTGCCGAACACAAGGTGGCCCGTTTCCGCCGCTGTCAGCGCCAGTCCGATCGTTTCATAGTCGCGCATTTCACCCACCAGAATCACGTCAGGGTCTTCACGCAGGGCGCTTTTCAGCGCGCGGGCGAAAGACTTGGTGTCGTTGCCGACCTCGCGGTGGTTGACCAGACTCTTGATTGAAGGATGGAAGAACTCCACCGGATCCTCGACCGTCAGGATATGGCAAGGATCATTGTGGTTGATATGATTGATGATGGCCGCCAGCGTCGTCGATTTACCGCTGCCGGTCGGGCCGGTAATAAGCACCAGGCCTTTTTCAAGCTCGGCCAGCCGCCGGACTGTCGGCGGCAAACCCAGTTCCTCCATCGTCGGAATTTTCGAGGGAATGACCCGGAACACGGCGGCGGAACCGTTCCGGTTGGTAAAGGCGTTCACGCGGAAACGCGCATCCTGCCCGAAGGAAATGGCAAAGTCGATTTCGAAGTCGCGCTCGTAGGAAGAGCGCTGTTCCTCCGACATCACGGAAAACAACATGCCGCGGATTTCATCAGGTGCCAGCACCTGCGGCCTGATCCGCCGCAGCACCCCGTCAATGCGCACCATCGGCTCGTTGCCCCCGCTCAGGTGCAAGTCGGACGCTTTGTTATCGAGCGTGAATTTGAGATACTCTGTAATTTCCACGTAACTTCCCCCTGTTGCGGTCTTCCGCTCATAAACACCCATCTACAACACTACGCGTATACCCTGAAAAAAGAGTAAATATGCTTAACCATAATAGCTAAACGGGCATAAAGGCCGGGGGGTAAAGCCACAAAACGGCAATAAAAGCTATGATCAGGGACGGGCCGAAGGGGACTTCCGCGTCTCCCGTGCGCTTTTTCCAGATAAGCGCCAGAACGATTCCGGACATGCCGGAGACGATCATGAACAGGGCGGCAGCATCCGCGCTCAGCCCCAGCCAAAATCCTGCGGCGGCAAAAAATTTAACATCGCCTAATCCCATCGCTTCACGTTTCATGACCCGCATAGCGCCCTGACGGAGCAGCAGGGAACCCAGACCGTAAAGCGCCGTGCCGCCCGCTGCCGGAGCGCCCTTCTCCAGAAAAAAAGCCAGCGGGCTTGCCGCAATCACTGTGCTGATGCCCAGCGCCGCAACCCCTGTCAGCAAAACCGCCAGATTGAGGCTGTCGGGAATGATTTTATAACGCAGGTCAATATCGATGAGACTGACAAGTACCGGCGCCAGCGCAAACACCGCCGCTGTTTCCGGCTTCAGACCATAGACGGAATAAAGCAGCAGGCACAGCGCCAGCGTCGCCAGTTCGATGAGCGGATACTGCCAGCCGATCACCTTCCGGCAATAGCGGCACTTATTCCTTAAAAAAATCCAGGAGAATACCGGCACCAGATCCATCACGCCGAGATCATGCCCGCAGGCGGGGCATTGCGAACGCGTTCTGGTGACAATCGACACATCGCGTGGCAACCGGTAAGACAACGCCGTCGCAAAACTGCCGAACACAAGCCCTATAAAAACCGTGACGGCAATATCAAGGGCATCCATCTAGGTCTTACCGCATGACCGCGAGACGTTTTTTAACCGCTTCAATCGGGAATCCCTGATCCAGCGAACCGTCCCCCGCCAGCAGAACGATCTGCCGGTAAATACTGGCGGCTTCCACCGTCTTTCCCATCCGGTCATAAGCAACCGCCTTATTATAAAGGACGATGGAATTGCCCGGTTTCAGGGCGTCGGCCATGTCAAGGTACTTCAGGGCATTCTCGTAATCCCCCGCGACGCCATAAACCATCCCCAGCTGCGCCGTGACATCCGCATTCGCCGGATACATCTCCCGCAACTGACCGAGTTTTTCGAGCGCCGTATCGGTGTCCTGCCCTTTCAGCAGGCCGAGCATGTTGGTCAGGGCCTCGACGTTTTTCGGATCGCTGCTGAGCGCCGATTCGTAGGCCGCCAGCGCATCATCGGTCTGCCCCAGCCTCTGAAGCGCCACGGCACGTCCCATCGACACGCGAATGTCGGTCGGATCTTTTTTGTAAAGGTCGCTAAAAATCTCAAGCGCGGCCTGATAGTGCCCGCGCAACAGCGCCACCCGCGCCGCCGTCAGCCGCGAATCCACCTCACCGGCGCTGCTGTCCTTCTTGACGACCAGATACCTCTCCGGCCACGGCCGTACATTCGCGGGCTGCGCCAGAATATCCGTGACCCGCAAACCCGTCCCCTTGGTACTGGCATTCGGAGGCGGCATCAGGGTGTCGAGCGACGTTGCATTCTGCACAATGGCCAGTTCGGCTGCGGACGGCGGCGCCTCTACTATTCCGGATGTAGGCGCGGCAGGAATACCTTGTGATACAACAGGCACAACCGCTGCCGGCGCAGCAGCCGGAGCTGCGGCTACCGGAGTTGCAACAGCCGTCTTGCCGGATACGGGAGCAGCATTCGCCGCCGGTGCACTGGCAAAACCTGTTTCGGGCGGCGGCGGGGGAGACACCGGCGCGCTGACCACCCCCGCTGCGGGCACAGCCGGCATTGCGGCAGGAACATTCGACGCGGCCGCGCTGACGACACCTTCCACGGGCGTAGAAGCCGTTGTCAAAGCCACTGGCGGAGAAGACTCTCCGGGATCAATCGCAGCCATTGCCCTGCCGGACAGGGAGAATACAAAGAGCAGACTTGCCAGCGCCAGAAAACATTTTTTGCTGTCCATTTTTTTTCCGCCTAACCGTTTCATGATTCATATATCCTTGCTGAGCCTTCAATGATTTTTAAAAATGCCCGCTCGAGGCTGTCTTTGTGCGCTTTTTCCTTCAACTCCGCCGGTGTGCCGAGAAATCTCAGCGCCCGATCGTGGATCACGCCGATCCGGTCGCATATCTCGTCCATATCCGCCAGAATGTGCGAACTTAAAAATACCGTCATGCCCCTGTTACGGCAAGCGGCAATTTCATCCTTCACCAGAACCCGCGCGCGGGGATCGAGCCCGGTCATCGGTTCGTCAAGGATCAGCAGCGGGCATTCGGTCAGCCAGGTGCCGATCAGGCCGGTTTTCTGGCGCATCCCCTTGGAATAGGTGTTCACGCGGCGGTGCAGCGCATCACGCGACAGGGAAACCCTGTCCGCCGCCGCCAGCACATCCGCCTCTTTGAAAGGCCGCCCGTAAAGCTCCAGAGAAAATTTGACAAATTCCATGCCGCTCAGGAAAACCGGCGGTTCGAACTTCTCGGGCAGATAGGCGATCATCGCCTTGCTTTCGGCCTCCAGCGTCTCCCTGCCGAACAGGGAAACGGAGCCCTGTGCCGCTTCCATCAGGCCGAGGATAATTTTGATCAGCGTCGTCTTGCCCACGCCGTTCAGCCCGATCAGCCCGAAGGTTTCCCCCGTCCGCACATCGAAGGTGATGTTTTCAATGACATTCGCGCCGCCATAATTCGCCGTCACGCCGTTGATCGCGATGGCGGACGCTGCGGTCTTGGAAGAAACGGCTGTTGCGGCGGCTCTCGTCATTCCGACCCCGGCAATAAAATACCTGTTGTAATATCGTATACCTGCTGCGGCCTGAGCGTGATCGAGATCACCTTCTTCAGACCGGCGTCGTACCACTTGAGGCTGACATTGGAGGAATCCCTGACGCTGATATCGAGTATCTGCGGCAGAAGGTTGCCCGGCGTCACCTTCTGGCCGTTCATCCAGACGACCCAGTCCCCCGGCGCGCGGTAAACGACGCCGGAAATACGGATGACACGATGAGCCGCCAGCGCTATGCCCGGGTTATCGAGATTCAATGTATCGGCGGGAGCAACCTTTCCGGCCAGCGCTTTCTGGATGGCTGCAATTTCCAGCGTAGACAGGAAGAAAGATCCGCTGAAGGGGGAATCCAGATCGGTTTTAGCAGCCGCCTTTACTGCTGCTGTAGCCTGCGCCGCCAGTGCTGCAGGCGCCGTATCTACTGCGGCTGGGGCCTGTATTGGCGCCCCTGCGGGCGCCGGATTTCCTGCGGTTGTCTGGGCATAAGCCGGCAGCGGCAATAATACGCACAGAAGCAGGGAAAAGATCATCGGTTGCACAAGCTTCATCATCACTGCCCCCTGAATCCGGTTGGAGCGCCGGCGGGCACCGGTGCGGCGGCGGGTTTCTCAGCCACTTCCGGCACCATTGTCAGCCAGTCAAAAAGAACAGTCGCATCCACGAAGTTAACCGGCTTTCCTTCCGATATTTGCTGAAGCGTTGCTTCGCTCACGTCCCCCGTCCGCGTGATAGCCATGCTCTGTATCCGCACATACTCGGGAAAGACATGCGCGATTTGCTGCATGAGCACGTATACATCCGCATCAAACGGCGACGTGATCCTGTCAATTTTAATGCGGCTGCTGAGCACCTTGTAGCCTATGGCCTTTGCCTCCGCGTTCGGCAGGTCGGTCACATCCGCGATGGAAAAGGCAAAACTGGTCACACCCGTTTTAGCCCGCAGCGCTTCCAGTTTGCGGCCAATCATAAAACGGTCCTACTCGCTGAAGAAACCATTGTCCCTCAAAGCGTTATACTTGGGGATATTTTCTTTTAAAAACTCTATATCCTGCTTGATGGCCGCATTTTTCGTCTGGAGCTCGGATATCTCGCCGTTCAGCGCGGCCAACTGCCCCTGCGCCTCCTGTAGTTCGGGATCAATACTGAAAAAATAAACAGCCACTGCCGCAAGATTGATCGCGAGCAGTAAACTCACCACAACAAACCGCTTAATGCCGACAAGCTTGATCACAGGGGCACCCCGCGCATTTCAATCTCGGCCGAATCATCCGTCTTGACGGCGGCGCTTTTTCCCGACCCCGTTTCTCCCTCTAACTTTCCGGTACGTGACACGTTCCCAAACTGGGAGACAATCCTGAC
>JAHFPI010000084.1 GCA_023266795.1 Rhodospirillales bacterium | reverse complement strand
TTTCATGCGGGGGAGGCAAAGGTTTCGCGCCAGAAAACCGTGCATATGGTGATCGAAATGATTCCGACGCGCGAGAATCCAAATGGGGTGGGGATCAGCGAATGGTACATCAACTATTAAAAAAATCGTGCGTTCTTGCATGGTTACGGGTATAAATGTGGGATGAGTCAAAGGGTGAGTCAGTAGATTCATTCGTTAAGCGCAGCGCCTGATCGGGCGGCGAAACCTCCTTGAAAGGAGACAGGGATGAAACGTCTGCTTTTAAGTTTGTCGGTAGTGGCGCTGCTGGGCATCGGCAGTCATCAGGCTTTTGCTCAAGGTGTGGACGAATTTGAAAAGGAATTATCGGCCTTCAAGAAAAAGTCTGCCGCCGGACCAAATGACGCCGTGCCATCGGTTGTTGCTCCTGCGGAAGAAGCCGCGCCGCCATCAGGAACAAATAACGCAGCAGATGCTGAAACGCCGCCAGTCGTCAATCTTCCTCCGCCAGCGGTCAAATCCGGCGGCGGCCCGCTAGGGCCGGCCGGAAATCTGCCTGTCGGCAAGCAGATGCCGGCCACCGCGCATGCCATGGATTTGCAGTCCCCCGCAGAGATGCAGGCACAGATAGAGGCCGAGGCGGCGGAACAAAAAAAGAAAATGGACGAAGCGACTTTCGAAGAGGCGCTGAAACAGCTGCTCCCCCTGAAGCCGGATCAGATCCGCAAGGTTCTCGGCACATTTAAAGAAAGCCGCGAGGCATCTGAAACGCCCGTCGCCACGCCGGTTCCCCGCGTGACCGTTCAAACAGTGTCTCTCGATCCCAGTCAGGTGCCGCCCGTCATTAAAACGTCGCCGGGCCGTGTTACGACGCTGACCATACTGGATGAAACCGGGTCTCCGTGGCCGATTCAGGATGTCAGCTGGGCGGGGAAATTCGAGGTGACGCCGCCGGAAGAGGGCGGGCATGTCGTGCGCGTGACGCCGCAAACGGCGCATGGCATCGGCAACGTCTCGATCCGGTTGGTGGATCTGATTACGCCGATCACCTTTACCCTGCAAACGGGGCTTGATGAAGTGGATTACAGGTTTGACGCGCGGATTCCGAAGCAGGGGCCGTTGGCCAAAACGCCGCTGATTGAATACGGCGGGCTGAAAGCCGTGACGGGCACCGATGAAAATCTGGTGCAGATTCTTGATGGAACACCGCCTAACAGTTCGGAAAAGCTGAAGATCGAAGGCGTTGACGGGCGTACGAATGTCTGGCGCGTGTCGGGGCGCATTTATCTGCGCACACCGCTGACGCTGCTGTCGCCGACGTGGAATTCCAGCGTCACGTCCGCCGACGGGATGAATGTTTATGTGTTGAACGACACGCCGGTCATTCTGCTCTCCGATGAGGGAAGAATGGTGCGTGCCCATATCGCCGCTGCCGAGGTGACGCCATGATTGATGATGATATTGATGCGCCGGAAGACTTTGAGAAACAGGATGTGGAAAAGCCGTCGCTGAAAGAAGCGTGGGAAAATAATCCGATGCTGAAATTGGCGGCTGTTGTGCTGGGCGTTGCCATTCTTGGCGGCGGCTATGTGGTTTTTTTCTCCAAGAGCGGGGACGAGGCGCCTAAGGCGAGGATGATGAATATAGGTAATGATGCGTCGGCAAAGACAACGCCGGGGCTGCATCCTCTGGATCCGGCGGATCAAAAAGCCCTGGAAGACCTAAATAAAAAGAAAGCGATAGAGGCGGCCCAGACCGGGGGCAGCGCCCTGCCGATACCGATTGCCCCTCCCAAGGGTGAGGGGCTCCAGGTGCCGGATATGCCGTCACCGCCGAAATCGGATGTTCTTGCGGAATGGAAAAGAGCGCGGGAAGCGGCGCGGTCAAAAGCGGCAAGGGATGCCGTTGAAGAGGAAAATAACGGCGCTAATACACCGCCGCCGGAGGTTGTGCCTATGGGGCCCGCTATCCGGCCGCAGCAGATGGCAAAACAGGATCCGAACGCGGCGAAACGGCTTTCCGAGCAGATGCGGGTTATCGTTGCGGCGCAGATTCCGCCGATGCCGCGTTCTCTCGAGATTACAAAAGAGGACTCCCCTTATGTTGCAATGAAAAAAGAGGAAGAGGCAAAGAAGCTGCTGGAGAAGGATGCGTCGTTGGCAAATGCAAACGGCGTCAACGGGGTAAATGCGGCGACCGATCCGGGCCAGACGATCGTGCCTGCCGGGTCTATTGCGTATGCCCAGTTGCTGACCGAGCTGAACTCCGATATTCAGGGGCCGGTCTTGGCACAGATGCTGTCCGGACCCTTTGCGGGCGGGCGGATCATCGGCAAGATCGAGGTGAAGGATGAGTATATGGTCATCAATTTCACGCGGATCGTGAAAGACACCGTCAGCTACAAGATGAACGGTGTTGCGCTGGATGAAAACACCACGCTGGCGGGTCAGGCGACGGATGTGGACCATCATTATTTTGTGCGTGTTATCCTGCCGGCGGCGGCTAAATTTATCGAGGGGTATGGCTCTTCCGTTTCCCAGACGTCGACGACGGTATCCCAAACCGCTGGCGGCGGTCAGGCGGCTGAGCAGTCCAAGCCGGATGCAAAGCAGAACATCTACAAGGGCGTCGAGGAAGGATCCAAGAAGGTCAGCGAGATGTTGGATAAGGCTGCCGAACGCCCGATTACCGTCAAGATCGCCAAGGGAACGACCATGGGCGTTTTCTTCACTGAGACAGTGACAACAAAGGATGCTGGAAAATGAGCAGTGCCACCGACATGGAGCTTGAGCCGGAAGAGACGACAGACCTTCCCGAGGAGCCGGTCGAGACAGTTTCGCCCAAAGCCTCCGGCGGCGGATTTTTGCTTAAAGCTATTGTTGTCCTTGCCGTTCTGGGCGGCGGCGCATTTTATTTTCTGGTCTTGCGCGGCGCTCCGCCACCGGCGCCGGTTGTTGTGCAGCAGGAAGCCCCTGCCGCCGTGCCGCCCGCGCCTGTTGCCGCACCTTCCCAGCCGGTAGCCGCAGTGTCGGCCCAGCCGTCTCCGATACCGCCGCCGGAGCCGACTGTCGTAACGGATGTGCCGCCGCCCACGACGCCGCTTGCAGGAGCGACGGGCACTGATCCTTTGGCATGGGGAGCAGGGGCTCCCGCGCCCTCGCCGTCAGCACAAATGCCGGAAGAAAAAAATGTTCCTGCGAATGGAGCGGAGGCCGTTCCCGTGCAGCAAGCCAAGGTGGAAATCAAAGGCGGAGAGGCAATGCCGTCCGTTGCCATCCCCGGCGTAGACAAGGCAGAGATCGCCAAGACGCCGTTTCCAAACGCTAAAGCGGCGGCGGAGAGCGCGGAGCTGACGGCAGCGCAGGCCAAAATTGAAACGCTGGAGAAAAAGATTTCCGAGATGGAAGAAACGATCGGCCAGTTGAAGCAGGCAGCGACCGCAAAAGCTTTGGAAGAAAAGACTGCGGAGAAAGAGCGTGTTGAAAATGCAGCCGTGGCGACAGAGCCGCAAAAACCTGTACGCCACAAGGCGGCAGCGCATAAGGCGCAGCGCCCTTCCATTCCGGCACCTGCGTGGGTGTTGAAGTCAGCCAAGCCGGGGACGGCTTGGGTGGCTGCGGGAGCGGGCGGCGCCCTGAAGACGGTGACGGTGGGGGATACGCTGGAGGGGCTTGGTAAAATTACGGCGATTGTCAGGGATTCTTCGGGTCTTTGGGTGGTGAACGGCGTTAAGGGTAGAATCAGTCAGTAAACAAGAATCAAATTTTTGACTGAATTTATCTTTAATTTTACCTATCCTGCCAAAGCCGCGATTATTAAATTTTGACACGGCATATCAGCCCTTTACCGTAAATTTTGTAACTTTATTACAGTAAGAAATTTGCCGGTTATCCAAAAAAATGTTCTAATAAAGATATGCTGGGTATTGTGCGCGCAAGTTGGGATACGGGGGTATTTCATGACTATACGTTATCTGAATAAGATCATCGGCCTTTCGTTCGCTGCTTTATTGCTGCTGACGTCTCAGGCGGAAGCGGGTTCCCTGAAGCTGGGCGATGTCCTTAACAACACTACAAACGCCTTTGGAAATTTTCCCACTTTTTTATCCTTATCGGCGGCTCTGCTGGGGCTGCTTTTTGCCATTGTCGGGGTTTTCAAATTTAAAGACCACGTCGACAATCCCGCCCAGACCCCGCTCAGCGCGGGCGTCAAGAGATTCCTTGCGGGCGGGATGCTGCTGTCGGCGCCTTATACGGGAAGCGTCCTGAAGGGTACGCTGCTTGGGGCGAGCACACAAACGCTTAGCTCCACCTTACGCCATGGCGCGCCGGGCGGCACGGGCATGGATCAAATGATCTATGATCTGGTTAACAGCGCCGCCGGCCCTGCAGGGCAGTTGCTGGCTGCTTTTTCCTATATTGCCGCCGTCATTCTTTTGGTGGTTGGTGTCAGCCGTCTGACCAAGACGGCGCAGGAGGGGCCTCGCGGCCCCGGCGGGCTTGGCACGATTATGACGTTTCTGGCTTCCGGCGCGCTGTTTTCGTCCGCAGGCATGATGAGTACGTTTACCACCAGCCTTTTTGGAAACCCCACGGTAAGCACTTATGCGACGATTGATCCGACAGTCATAAACGCCGCCGATGCGCTCAAGATTGCGCCGGTGATTGAGGCAGTTATGACTTTTATCATGATCGTCGGGATTATCGCCTTCATCAGGGGATGGTTTGTCATGAAAGCTTTCGCTGACGGCAGTTCCCAGGCGTCTATTGCGCAGGGGCTGACGTTTCTCTTTGGCGGTGCGCTGGCGATGAATCTGGGGGACCTGGTGAATGTTCTCGGCAAGACCGTCGGTGTGAACGGAATCACATTTGGCTAGCAGATTCGGTTTAGGCATGGTACGATTATAAATTGAGGACTGTTATTTCTAAAGAGACTATATCTAAAGTGTGTGTGTGCAAAACAAGGAGAAGAGATATGAAACAATCTAAAATGCATAAGCTTGCAGCAGTTGTGACGGCAGGCGTATTGATGAGCGAAGCCACTGCAGCTTCGGCGGGTACCAATTTTACAAACCTGACTTCAAACATCGTGACGTCTTCGTCAACACTGCCAAACCTGATTTCGACGGTTGCCTACATCGGCGGCATCGGTCTGGGCGTTGCGGGTGTCTTCAAGCTGAAACAGCACGTTGATAACCCTGGTCAGACACCCATGAAAGACGGCTTGGTGCGTCTGGGCGCCGGCGGCGGCCTGCTGGCCCTGCCGTTCCTGACATCAGCAATGATGGGTACGATCGACAATGGCGCGGGTAACACGCCTGCGGTTGTTCCGTTCACGGGCGTTACCGGCCTCTAAGAGTGAATATCTGAATGACTTATCTGAGAATTACGCCTGGCATTGGAGCTCTTTCCGGTGCCGGGCGTGTTCTTTCTGCGGATGTCCACAAGGCTCACGATGACCTGAAGAATCAGGTTTTAACGCGGGATGAGTATACCTGCCGCTATTGCGGCTTTCAGTCGCGTAAGTATCAGGAAGTCAACTTTACCGGACAGAATCACGAGATAAATCTGGACAGTTATGCTACGGCGTGCAGCTTCTGCTATCAATGTTTCCATCTGGAGAGAATAGACCGCATGCAGTCCGGCGCAGTCGTTTGGCTGCCGGAAATAGGCCAGGCGGCGCTGCATCATATCTGCCGCGCGATTTATGTCGCGCGGATTTCGCGGGGCCCCATGGCGGATGCGGCGCGGGATGCGATGGAGGCGCTGCTGGCGCGCAAGGAAGAGGCGGTCAACCGTCTGGGCACGGACAGCCCGAAGATACTGGCTACCGTCCTGCAGGATTTTCTGGAGATCAGCGAATATAAGCTGCGCCTGAGCAAGCTGAAGGGATTTCGCATTTTGCCGCTGGACCGGCGCATTATCAAGGAAGGCGAGCTTGAATTTAACCAGTTTCCGCAGGTTCTGGCCTTCTGGCGCTCCAAGGAGGGCCCTTTCGGCGGCCTGCCGCCGCGCCGGTGGGTGGAGCTGTTCTATGAAGTTCAGGCCAAAATCCCCAAGGCCTGATTAAGAAAACTCGCAACAGGATAATTATAATGCTTCCGGCAGCAGAAGCCTGTTTTGTAAGTGATAAGCTTTTGGTATAAATAAGAAATCAGGCGTCCGTTGTCGGCGGCGGGTATCAGGAAGTTGTAATGGGAATTTTAGACGGATTCTTCAAGCCTTTCGTAAAGGCACTGCGTCAGCCGGTGGAGTCTTTCATCCGGCTGGAGACGTCCGACGATGAAATGACGTTTGCGGCGGAAGACGGCTCTCTGGTGACGCTCGTCCGCGTGGACGGCTCCCGCCAGATTATCGGCGATGCGGAATATAAAAAAATCCTTTCGGATGCGGTGGTCAAGTTTGGGACGCGCTTTGACAAGCCGGGGCATGCGCTGCAGGTTTATTTTGCCCGCAACCCGGAGCGTATCGGCGAAGAAATCAGGATGCTGCTGCGCCCCAACCAGATGGCGGCAAAGAATATCGGCCTTGAGATTGATGACATTTTTGAAGAGCGCGCCCGGCATCTGAGCCATTATCTGGCATGGGAAGAAATTTATTTTGTGTTGTGGACGCGCCCGGCAATTCTGAGCAAATCGGACATCGCCCGTGAAAATGCGCGCGCGCGCAAACGTAAATGGGTCAGGGCGCTCGACGCACAATATCCTTTCGCCGCCGTCGAGGCCCTGCGGACGCGCCACAAGAGCCTGACTTCCGGCATCCTGTCCGCTCTGAAGGAAATGGGCATACAGGCAGCAGAAGTGGAGGTGCATGAAGCGATGCGCGCCATCCGCTCCAACCTGTTTCAGACCACTGCGGACAGCTCCTGGAAAGCCTGCCTGCCGGGAGACCCCATTCCCGCCCGCGCTCTGGAGCATAAGGGGGACGTGTCCGAGCTGCTCTGGCCGAGCCTACAGCAGCAGCTGTCCTCGAATTCCGCGCGCGTCATCAATGACCATATGGTTGAAATGGGGAAATATATCTGGGGCGGGGTTGATATGGTTTTGGGTCCGCAGGATCCGCTGCCGTTTCCGTCGTTCCTGAACCGTCTGGCGGAAAGCAAGACTCCGTTCCGGCTTTCCTTTCTGCTGGAAGGCGGGGGCATTCAGGGGATGGCGCTGCAGTCGTTCCTGTCCTCGGTTCTGGCGGTAACCAATCCGGAGAACAAGCAGATCAAGGAATCGCTCGAGGGCCTGAGCGTCATGGCGCGCAGCGAGCCGGTGGTGAAGCTGCGGGTTTCCTTCTGCACATGGGCGCCGAAAAACAACATCGAGCTTCTGGAGGACCGGCTGTCGGAACTGATGCAGGCCGTGGAGAGCTGGGGCTACTGTCAGGTATCGCAGCTGACGGGAGATCCGCTGGACTGCGTGATGTCCTCGGCGCTGGCGATCTCCTGCGCGTCCACGGCGCCGCCCGGCGTGGCGCCGCTTTATGAGGTTATGAAACTGCTGCCCTGGCAGCGGGCCTCGAGCCCGTTCGAGCGCGGGGCTATCCTGTTCCGGACGACGGATGGTCGGGTGTGGCCGTACCAGACGGGAACCAACATTACCACGACCTGGTTTGACCTGATCTTCGCCCAGCCCGGCGGCGGTAAATCCGTCCTGATGAATACGCTGAATCTCGGCACCTGCCTTACGGCGGGGATGTCACGGCTGCCGTATGTGGCGGTCATCGACATCGGCCCGTCTTCGGCGGGGCTGATCTCGCTGATCAAGGATGCCCTGCCGCCCAACCGCCGGCATGAGGCGGCGGCATACCGTCTGCAGATGAACCAGCAATATTCGATCAACCCTTTTGACACCAAGCTGGGTATGCGTTATCCGCAGGTGACGGAGCGCAGCTTCCTGATCGAGATGCTGACGCTGCTATGCACGCCGGCCGGGCAGGCGGATCCTTATGACGG
>JAHFPI010000002.1 GCA_023266795.1 Rhodospirillales bacterium | reverse complement strand
CGTCGGCCAGAAAGTCGATGATGCGCGCGTCAAAATCCTCGCCGCCGAGGAAGGTGTCGCCGTTGGTGGACTTCACTTCAAACACGCCGTCGCCGATCTCCAGCACGGAGACGTCAAAGGTGCCGCCGCCGAGGTCATAGACCGCGATGGTGCCGGTGTTTTTCTTGTCGAGGCCGTAGGCCAGCGCCGCCGCCGTCGGCTCGTTGATGATCCGCAGCACTTCGAGGCCCGCGATCTTGCCGGCATCCTTGGTGGCCTGCCGCTGGCTGTCGTTGAAGTACGCGGGGACGGTGATGACCGCCTTGGTGACTTTTTCGCCAAGGAACCCCTCAGCGGTTTCCTTCATCTTTTGCAGGATCATCGCGCTGATCTGCGAGGGTGCGTATTTTTCGCCGCCAATATCGACCCAGGCGTCGCCGTTGTCGCCCTCGATGATTTTGAAGGAGGCTTTTTCGCGCATCTTCTTCACTTCCGGATCATTGAAACGGCGGCCCATCAGGCGCTTGATGGCGAACAGCGTGTTGTCGGGATTGGTGACCGCCTGGCGTTTTGCCGGCTGGCCCACGAGGCGCTCACCCTCTTTGGTGAAAGCGACCATCGACGGAGTCGTGCGTGCGCCCTCGGAATTTTCGATAACGCGGGCCTTGTCGCCTTCCATAATGGAAACACAGGAGTTGGTGGTCCCAAGATCTATACCGATGATTTTGCTCATTGTTTTATTCCTTTCAGTCCGGTGGATTGCGCGGCGGCCTCGACAACGGGCACCACACGCATTTCCGTTCTACCAACGGAAACACAAATCGTTTCGTTCCAGAAACTACACTCTATTTATTCTAAATGAAAGATCATTTTATAAGCCTATTATAGCAGAAATACAGCGTTTCAGGCAATAAAAAAGCCCCCGGAAGGCGGGGGGAGAGGGTGGGGAGATCCGATTTCTGACCACACTCATAGCTGCCCCATAGCAGGGTGGTAATTTCCATTGCGGAAACTAAATCGAATTGAAGTATGAGATAAAAGCAACGGTTTTGCCGAACTCACCGCCGTCCTTCACAAATTCCAAGGCTCTGCTCTCGACAATACAGGGATTCTTGGGGTCAATTATATTAAATCCGGTGCCCATCCATCCAAAATTTATAACCGATTTCGAGCCTTCATATTTTTTCAGTTCGGCGAGCGCGGCTAAATGCTGCTCTTTTGTCGGTGCTCCGGAGGCTTTCCACCAGATAAACCAGTGTGTGCCTTCAAGGCGTTGGAAGCTGCCGTGCACTTCGAAACGCATGCAGTTTCCAAGGAAAGGGTCTTTATATTTGCTCGGGTCGGGCGTAGGCAGCGCCACCAGAACATAATCTGTGTCCGACAGCATGGTTAATTTCTGCACATGCACCGGTTCATAACTGCCGCCAGCAAAGGCAGGCAGGGAGAAAAAAAGAACCAGGAATAGGGCTACGACAGGGCGCATGTTATGGTTTTGACAAACAATCTTTCTAAATGAGTGATAATGTATCTTCCAAAAAAATACCACTATTTTTCATCCGGCAGGATTTCCCCGTAAATGTCTACTGCTAAGTCTATGCCGCGCTGTCCAAGCGCTGCAAGCGAACTTGCGGTTAGGAAAATTCCGTCGCCTTCGCCGCTCTTAAAAACGCCGCAAAAGATGTCTATTGTGCTGCATTTGCTGCGGAGGTCTCTCCATACATTTAAGTCATTTGTCATTTTGCCCAAAATCTCGGTGACCTGCTTATCAATATCTACTGGCTCTTTTCTTTCTGCATCCAGAATCCAGCGGCCTGAGTTGGCAACACGGGTTCCATCTGGCAGTAGCTGACCAACGTCCGATGCGCCACCTTTTAGACATGCGTCTGTCGGCTGGCAGCCAAGCAGCTTCGACAGCTCGTCAGGGACGAGATCATCGCCAAAGAACCTAATGGCTGCTGTAGAATCCCCCATTACACCCTTGCCCGTTTTCCGCAATCCACATTATTACACATTCCTAAGCCCTAAACAAAAGATTTGAAAAAAGCCCTTACCAGTGAAGGTAAGGGCTTTTTCAATCGGTGCGGGGAAAGGGCTAGAGAGAGCCTTCCACCCATTTGAAGAGTTCCGACTTCTGCAGCGCGCCGACGGTTTGCGCCACCACTGCGCCGTTTTTGAAGATGTACAGCGCCGGAATGGAGCGGACACCGTATTTGGACGGCGCTTCCGGGCTTTCATCGACGTTCATCTTGACCACTTTGATCAGCGTGCCCTTTTCGGCGGCCAGCGCGTCGATGCTGGGCGTCAGGGAGCGGCAGGGGCCGCACCATTCCGCCCAGAAATCCACCAGCACGGGGCCGGTCGCTTTCAGGACCTCTTTTTCAAAATCGGTATCGGTGACGTGTTGAGCGCCCATCGGGTGCCTCCGTTATTGTTATGGTGTCGGGGGTTGCGGCGACTGCTTCGGCGCCGGTGTAATCGCAAGCTTTTGCAGGGATACCCTGATGAGCTCTTCGATTTTGCTCTTCGGCACTGCGCCGACGGAGCCGGCAAGGCCCTTGCCGTCCTTGATCGTCACCAGCGTCGGGATGCTGCGCACGCCGAAAGCCTGCATCAGTTCCGGGCTTTTATCGATGTTGATTTTGACAACTTTCACGTCAGGATTTTCTGCGGCGAATTGCTCGAGCGTCGGCGCCATGGATTTGCACGGGCCGCACCAGTCGGCATAAAAATCAATCAGGACCAGTTTGTCGGAGTTCATAACTTCCTCTACGAAATTTTCTTTGGTCACGTGCGTGATGCTTGGCGGCAGGGGAGCTGTCATTTTATTTTCCTTTCAACGGGGTTTTGCGGGACAGGAGTCACCCTAAAACTACGGTGCATAGGGGTCAAGCATATTTTCGGAAAGCGGCATTAAAAGCGGGCCGTCTGTCCATAACAACGCACATTTAACATTATGTTGCGGATAGATGTTATGAATAACCGTCCGGTAAGCCGCCATCTGCTTCAGATAAATAACCGGCACATCGGCGGCGCGGGCGGGCGGCGGGCGGTTGGTTTTGTAATCGATAACCAGCACCTCGCTGTCCGTCACCAGAATCCGGTCCATCTGGCCGGAGAGGATTTTCTGTCCGGCAAAACCCACCACCGGCACTTCGGCCCGCGACCCCGCGCCGAAAATAGCGGCGAAATCCGGATGGCGCAGCACCGCCAGGATTTCCGCCGCGAAGGATTTCTGCTGCTCGGGCGGCATGTCGAGGCGGGGCCGCGCCAGATAATGCGCCAGCGCTTTCTCCCATCTCTCCGCCGGCAGCTGCGGCAGGATTTCAAGTATCTGGTGCACGATGATCCCGCGCCGGAATTTCCAGTCGCCTGTCTCCGCCAGCGGCCCTTTCATCGCCGGTTCGTTATCATCCGGACGCGACGGCGCGAGCGGCTGCGGCGGCGACGGCTCTTCTTTCAACGTCAAGGAAACCCAGTCCGGCAGCGGCGCGCGCGCGGCGGCGGATTTTTCCTTCCGCAGCTTTTCTTTTTCTGCGGCAACTTCCTGCGGATGCGCGCGGCGGCGGAGCAGCAGCGGCTCGCCGCCGTCGTCCTGCAGGATTTCCCCGCCGACGATAAAATTTTCTTTTTCCGCTGCCGCAGGGAAAGCGCCAGAGACAAGATTATACCAGCAATCCGGCTTGGGGCTGCGCACGCCGTGATAACCGCAGACATAAAGCCTGTCCTCGGCGCGGGTCAGTGCCACGTACAGCAGCCGCCGGTATTCCTCCTCCTGCCGCTCGCGCGCCGCCGCCTGACGCGCGTTGTAAACCGGCGCACCGAACTCGGCACGCGGCGACCACAGCGGCACGCCCGTTTCCTCCTCCGGCCAGAGCAGATGCGCCCGCGCCTTGTTGTGGTCGTGCAGCTTCTTGACCGTGTCCGGCAGGAACACGATGGGCGCCTGTAGCCCCTTGGCGCCGTGCACCGTCATAATCCGTACCAGATCGGCCTTGCCCGCGTCCTGCTCGCGCTTGATCTGCGCCTCGCCGCGCGAGAACCAGTCGATGAATTTCTGCAGCGACGGCGTGTGGCTTTGCTCGTAATGCAGGCAGCTGTTGAGAAATTCGTCCAGTGCGTCCTGAATGTCAAAACCGAGGCGGCCATAAAAGGCGCGCCGCCCACCCGCCGGATCGGCGAAGCAGGCCGTGTTCAGCGCTTCGGCAAAAAACGCATAGGGCGTGACCGACCCGGCCTTCACCACCCAGTTGTGCAGCCAGGCGGCCAACGGCGAATTCCCCTGCTGGATGGACGCCCAGAGCGTGCCGCCGCGCCGGTAGCACAGGCGGTAGACGTCCTCCTCGGTCAGGCCGACCAGCGGCGATTTCAGCAGGCTGGCCAAGGTTAAATCGTCTTTCGGCAGCAGGGCGAACTGCGCCAGCGCCAGCAGGTCCATCACCGCGATTTCTTCGGTCAGCGTCATGCGGTCGACCCCCGCCACCGGCACATCACGGTTTTTCAGCGCCCGCATCAGCAGCTCGACGAACGCCCCGCGCGACTGCACCAGTATCAGCACGTCGCCGGCGCGGATCGGGCGGGCGCGGGAGGCGAGCATTTCTTTTTTGTCGATCCAGCCCTTGATGGTGTCGGCAATTTTTCCGGCAAGGCGGCTGGCGGCGTTATCCCCGCCGTCGATGTCCACCGGCAGCTGCCACGGCTGCGGCTTATCCTTCGCCGCCGTCTTGATCAACGGCCACAGTTCCACAATCCCCGCCTGTCCGGTGCGGAACGGACGGTGCAGCACCTCGCGCTCGGCCACGCCGCGCCGCGCCTGCGGATTGACAAACACGCTGTCCACCACTTCCAGCACGGTGCGTGTCGAGCGGAAGGAATATTCGAGGAAAATCTCCCAGCCGTCCTGCACTTCGTTCACCCGGCCGCCGAAAAATTCCTGCATGCGGAAAAACTCGGCAGGATCGGCGCCCTGAAAGCTGAAAATGGACTGCTTTTCATCGCCGACGACGAACAGCGTCCGCAGCGTGTTCTCCCGCGAGCCGCGCCCCGCGAAAAACTCCCCGCTCAGCGCCTCGATCACCCGCCACTGGTTGCGGCTGGTATCCTGCGCCTCGTCGACGAGGATGTGGTCGATCCCCTCGTCCAGCTTGAACAGCACCCACGGCACCATATTCTCTTCCGCCAGCAGTTCGCAGGCCTTGATAATCAGGTCGTCGAAATCCAGCTTGTCGCGGTATCTCTTGTAACGCGCATAATGCCCGACCATCGCCGACCCCACCGTCAGCAACGCGGCGTTGAGCGCGGCGAGGCGCACCGACTGCAGCTCCTGCCTTATCATCTCCAGCCGCTCCGCCTCGCGCTGCATCACGGACAGGATATCCGGATAAATATCGACGGCCGCCTTGGTGGCAAGTTTTTTGAA
Source organism: Rhodospirillales bacterium (assembly GCA_023266795.1). Lineage (GTDB taxonomy): Bacteria > Pseudomonadota > Alphaproteobacteria > Micavibrionales > UBA2020 > PALSA-926. The sequence goes on along the minus strand of JAHFPI010000002.1, from coordinate 21,944 downwards.
GATCTCGCCCTTGCCGGTGAAATAGGCCTGACAGTAAAAACCGAACAGTTCCGCACGGCGGTTTTTCTGCTCCAGCCACGGCTGCATGCAGGCGGCGGCTTCCTTATCGCCCTTGCCGCCCTGCGTCAGGGCTTGCAAGGCTTTTTTAAGTTCAGATTCTTCGGTATCGATGAGCCTGCCTGCGCGGGCGAGGACGGCTTCCTCGGTGATGCCTTCATCGAGCCGGAGGTCGCGGTAGACCGCCGCGATGGTTTTTTCCGCGTGGCCTTCCCTGTCGCCGTGCGCCTTGAGGATTTCGCCGAGCAGGCTGCGCTTGGCCATGATCTGCTGCATCAGCTCCGACATCGCCGTGGAATCGAGATGCAGCGCCAGCTGGTTGAACGACTGCGACAGCACGGAATCGGGGCTTTCCCGCGCCTCGTCGATGATGCCGTGCAGGCATTTGGTCAGGTATTCGATGGCGCTCTGTTCGTCCATCAGCTCGAAATGCGGCGGCAGCCCCGCCTCGATGGGGAAACGCTTCAGCACCGACTGGCAGAAGGAATGCAGCGTCATGATTTTCAGGCCGCCCGGCGTGTCCAGCACCCGCGCGAACAGCCGCCGCGCCTCTTCCTGGATTTCCGCCGACGGCGGGACGCCGATCAGCTCCTGCAATTCCTTTTGCAGCTCCGCGTCGCTCTTGACCGACCAGCCGCTGAGACGCTCGTAAATCCGGTTGGACATTTCCGCCGCCGCCGTCTTGGTGAAGGTCAGGCACAGCACTTTGCCGGGCAGGGTCGCGCTCTCCCTCGGCAACCCCGCGCGCGGCAGCATCAGGCGCAGCACGCGGTCGATCAGCACTTTCGTCTTGCCGGTGCCGGCGGACGCGCCGACCCAGACGCTGCGCAGCGGATCGGAGGCTTCGGCCTGTTTCAGCCCGGCGTCATTTTTTTCAAACGGTTTTTTGAGGGCAGGTTCGGTCATGCCGCCTCTTCCTCCCCGTCATCGCCCGAGACGCCCCATTCCTTGATGCGCGCCAGATGTTCGTAATCCGAAAAGGCCGGACGGGCATCGGCGCGGGGCTGGCTGAGGTACGGCGTCAGGGGATCGTCGAACTGCGCCACCAGCGCTTTTAATCCGGACTCCGCATCCGTCACCATCTGCGCGACGCTGTAATCCTTCGGCGTCACGGCTTTTTTCTCGACCGGCTTCTGCCCGCCGCCGGTGACCTTCCAGTACACCAGCGCGCTGACTTTTCCGGCGGGAATTTTTTCGAACCCGCCCTGCTCCAGCATCAGCGCTTCCAGCGGCAGCTGCGGCGACAGGCCGGCTTTGACGGCGCCATTCTCCGGCGTGAAGCCGGATTTGTAATCGATGATCGCGTAACTGCCGTCGCGCATTTTATCGATGCGGTCGGCCTTGCCGGTGAGGACAAACGGCCCGCCCGCCGTTTCGAACTGCCAGCGGCCTGACGTTTCGGTCAGGTAGGGGCTGGCCTCCTCGCGCCAGTCGCGCTCCTGCCGGATGAACTGGCCGGCGATTTTCTCGAAGCGCGGCCACCAGAAAGCCTCGACCTCCTGCGGGATGCGCATTTCCGTCAGCGCCGCCCGCCCGAAATCCAGCAACTGCTCCACGGCGTCGTCCGGCAGCTTTTTGGGATAGGCGGCGATGAATTTTTCCAGCGCGGCGTGGATGAACGTGCCGCGCTCCGCCCCGCCGGGATCGGCATCCACCGGATCGAGCGCCCGGAGGCCCAGCACATGTTTCGCGTAAATCTGGTACGGATCTCGCATCCAGCTTTCGATCTGCGTCACCGACAACTGGCGCGGACGCGCTTCAACCGGCGGCACCGGCGCGGGGCGGGAAATGGGCGTGACGTCCGGCGGCGTGTCCAGATCGCGCACCCACTGGCGGTATTGCAGCGCGGGCGCTTCCGGCCATTCCAGCCCGACCGCCTTCAAAACCGTCTCCAGGCGCAGCAGCCAGCGCGCGGGCACCGTCGGCGTGCCGTCCACCTTGCGGGCGCGGGTGAGCATCACTTCCGGCGCGCTGCCCGCCTGCACGAAATCATGCGCCGAAAGGCTGATGCTTTTCTCCGGTGACGGCAGGCCGAATTGTTTGCGCATCGGGCGCGACATCCACGGGTCGTGCGCCGGCAGGTCCGGCCATGTTCCTTCGTTCAGCCCACCCAAAATCACCATATCGGCGCAATAGAGCCGCGCCTCGATCTGCCCGAGAATGCCCAGACGCGGATGGGCGCCGTAGCGCGGGCGCACCGTCAGGGTTTTCAGCAGCGTGCCGAGCAAAGACACATAATGCTCCGGCGACAGCGGCGGCACGTCGCGCGCGGACTGGAGCAGGCTGTTGAGGAATTCACCGGCGGTCTCTCCCGCCTCGCCCTGCCACAGACGCGCCGCGCCGGGAATTTCGGCGGTCGCTGCGAGGGATTCAGCCATGCGGATATGGCAGGCCAGCAGGGCGGCGAAGGGCGTTTTTTCCGCCGCCGTCATCATCCCGACGAATTCCTGCATTCGTTCTTCCAGCTTGTCCAGCCATTGCAGCAGCGGTTTTTGATTTGATTTGAGAGCGCCTATCGCGTCGCGCAGCCCCTGAAAGCCGCGCGAGGGACGCGGGCCGCGCAGCGCCAGCTGGTCGAGCGCATAAACCATGCCGCGCAATTCCTGCGGCGGCATCCCCGCCGCCAGAAACGGATGTTTCAGGAACGACAGCAGCGTGACAGGCGCCAGCGCCTCCTCGGCCATCTCCGCCGTCAGCATCAGCCATGTGCCGACGGCAAGCTCGGTCAGCGGCTGCCCGCCGGAATCGTCAATCGCAATGCCCCAGCGGCGCAGGCTCAAGGACACGCGCCGCGCCAGACGGCGGTCCGGCGTAATCAGCGCGCAGGTTTTGCCGGGAGTCTCCAGCGTCTCGCGCATAGCGAAAGCGATCACATCTGCTTCCTCCTGCGGCGTGTCGCAGTCAATCCGCATGAAGCCTTCCAGCGCGGGCGCGGAAATGTCGGCGGTGGTCAGCTTGCGCCAGTTCTCGGTGGTGTCGGCGGGGCGCATCGCCTCCGACATCAAACGCACGCGCTGGCGGTTGATAACAGGAGGTTTTTTCAGCTCCCACGCCTGCACGGCATCGCGTTCGATCCCCACCCGCTGCAATAATTTTTTCAGGTTGAACTGCGGATGGTCCTCGCCCAGCTTGTCCCAGCTGGCCGCATCCATTTCTGCATCCAGCCCCGGCAATACCAGCATCCCCTGCGGCAGGCGGGAGACCAGCGCCAGCAGTTCCGCCGCCGCCGGAACGGTGCCGGTCGAGCCGGCGGCAATCACCGGTTTTTGCGGCGGGTGCTTCTGCCACGCGCTGATCTGCGCTTCGAGCAGCAGGTTGCGCCGCGCGGCGAAATCGATCACCCCGCGCTCCTTTAAAATTTCCGGCCAGTGCTCGGTGAGAATTTTGAGGAATTCGAGGGTCTTCTGCCAGTGCCCGGCGAATTCGGCGGGCACCAGTTTCGCCAAGCCGTCAAAGCCGAGACGCTCGGTCTGCACTTCGTCGAGAAAATGCCCCAGCTCCAGGGCCAGCGCCACGGCCTGATCGAAAGATTGCGCCATGCCAGCTTTCTGTATCGCCTGCGCCAGCAAGAGTTGGCGCTCAAGGCGGGAAACGGCGGGCGGAATGTCGATGCTTTCCGCGACATCATCCTCCGCCGCCAGGAACATCGCCATTTCATCCGCATCGACATCGCCGATCGGGTGCATCACCGGCAGCAGGATGGCCTTGCCCCCTGACAGACGCAGGAAAGCCTCGCGCAGGGTGCGGCAGGCGCGGCGGCTGGGCAGTAAAATCGTGTAATCGGTGAGCAGCAGCGGATCCGTTGCCGTCCGTTCCAGTATCCCCGCCGCCAGCGCATCGGCGAAGGAATATCCTGCGGCGATGTTGTAAACGGCGGGGTCTGTCATCCTTAATTCACCGCCCGCACTTCCTCGACTTCGGGGATGAAGTGCTTGAGCATGTTCTCGATGCCGCTTTTCAGCGTGGCGGTGGAGCTGGGGCAGCCGGCGCAGGCGCCGCGCATGTGCAGATAAACGACGCCGCCTTCGAATGACGAAAACACAATATCGCCGCCGTCCTGCGCCACGGCCGGACGGATGCGGGTGTCGAGCAGTTCCTTGATCTGTTTGACGACGTCGCTATCACCGGCGGCAGCGGAGGAAACCGGCGCGCCGTGTACCGAATCCTCGTCGAGCATGACTTTCTGGCCAGTGGTGAAATGCTCCATGATCGCGCCCAGAATCAGCGGCCGCAGGGGCGACCACTCCACGGCGCTGGACTTGGTGACGGTGACGAAATCGGGGGCGAGAAACACGCCGGTGACGCCGGGAATTTTAAACAGGCGCTCGGCCAGCGGCGAGACTTTTGCCGCCGCCGCGTTCTTGAATTCCGCCGTGCCGCGCAGCATGACTTCGCAGCCGGGGAGGAATTTGAGGCTGGCGGGATTGGGGGTTTGTTCGGTCTGGATAAACATTTAAGGCACTCCTTGTGTGGTTGAATAGACAAAATGCAGCTCCTGCCCCGGGAAAACAAGGGGATGGACGGCGCGGGCGGCCATCGCGGCCTCGGAAAATCCGGTCAGGATCAGTTTGAGCTTGTTTGGATAGGCGGCAATATCGCCGATGGCGAACACGCCGGCGAGATTCGTCTGCTGCGTCGCCGGATCGACGGAAATATGATGGCTGTCGATTTTAATGCCCAGATCGGCCAGCGCGCCCAGCTGCGGCGTAATGCCGAAGAAGGGCAGCAGCACATCGGCAGCGACCGTTTTTTTATGGCCATCAAGGTCTGCCAGTTCCACCGCCGTCAGAATGCCGTTACTGCCGGTCAGCCCGTGCAGCTGGTAGGGAATGACCATCTCGATCTTTCCGGCTTTGGCGAGCGCGTGCAGTTTGTCGACCGATTCAGGCGCGGCGCGGAACTTGTCGCGGCGGTGCACGAAATAAATTTTCTTCGCTATCTCGGCAAGCGAAATCGCCCAGTCCACCGCGCTGTCGCCGCCGCCGGCGATCACCAGCGTCTTTCCGGCAAAATCATCCCGGCGCTTGACCATGTAGAAAACAGATTTGCCTTCGTATTGCGACAGATTGTCCAGCGGCGGGCGGTTGGGCCCGAAGGCGCCCGCGCCGCCGGCAATCACCACCGCCGTGCAAAGAATGACCGTACCCGCCGCCGTGGTCACTTTATAGCGGCCACCGGCCTCGCGGATCAGGGCGGTGACTTTCTGGTTGAGATGATAAACGGGATGGAACGGCTTCGCCTGTTCCTCCAGCCGCTCGATCAGGGTGCCGGCCAGAATGACCGGATAGCCCGGGATGTCATAGATCGGCTTCTCCGGATACAGCGCGGTGCACTGGCCGCCGACCTGCTCGAGGCTGTCGATGACGTGGCACTTCATTTTGAGCATGCCGCACTCGAACACCGCGAACAGCCCCGCCGGGCCCGCGCCAATAATTACCACATCCGTTGAATAGTGCTTTTCCGGCATATGAATCCCTATTATTCTGGATGGGATGCAGGATAACAGAAACAGGACAGGCCGGACACTGATTATTAAGGATGAAACAGCGCTGGCCGCTTTCGCCGCCCGCATCGCGCCGCTGCTCAAAACCGGCGACGTGGTGGCGCTGCGGGGCGATCTCGGCGCCGGCAAGAGCGCCTTTGCCCGCGCGCTTATCCATACGCTGTCGCCGGATGCCGGAGAGGTGCCCAGCCCGACCTTTACGCTGGTGCAGGTCTATGATTTGCCGCAAATATCCATCTGGCACTTCGATCTTTACCGGCTGGAAGAAAAGGAAATGGATATTCTGGAATTAGGCTGGGACGAAGCGCGGCGCTCCGGCGTGTCGCTGGTCGAGTGGCCGGACAGGCTGGGAGGGCTTTTGCCCAAAGACCTGCTGGAAATTAATATCGATTTTATTAAAGATTCTGAAAATTCACGCCTTGTCACCATGATCCCTTACGGGGCATGGAGAGAGCGCGTGTAGTTGTCACCCCTGCGAAAGCAGGGGCCCAGTCGGGTCTTTTTTTGTTACAGTAAAAACACCAACTGGATCCCTGCTTTCGCAGGGACGACGATATGGGGGGATAATAAAGCAATGAACCCAGCTCCTAAAAAAGCATTCGTCCTCGCCGCCGGTAAAGGCGAGCGGATGCGCCCCCTCACCGACACCTGCCCCAAACCATTATTGATGGTCGATGGCCGGACGATGCTTGACCGTACGCTTGATGCCCTTGCCGACGTTGGCGTCGAGGAGGTGGTGGTGAACCATTTTTATCTGGGGAAGATGATCGCCGACCACCTGAAAAGCCGCAAAGCCCCGCGCATCACGCTTTCTCCCGAGACGCCCCTGCTCGATACCGGCGGCGGGGTGAAAAAGATGATCGGGTTTTTCGGCGACGCGCCGTTCTATGTGCTGAATGCCGACGTGGTGTGGACGGACGGCAAAAAACCCGCCCTGCGCGCGCTCGCCGACAAGTGGGATTCTTCAAAAATAGATTTGCTGTTATTGCTGCATCCCGCCGATAAAATTCCGGCCTATGCGGGCAAGGGCGATTATTATTTGGCTGACGGCACGGATAAACCGGTCTTCGCCAAGGGTAACGACAAGACCGCCAATTATATTTTCGCCGGCCCGCGCATCGTGCATCCGCGCCTGTTTAATGGTGCGCCGGAGGGGGCATTCTCATTCGTCGAACTATTTCACAAGGCGGAGCGCGACGGGCGGCTGTACGGCCTGCGCCATGACGGCGAGTGGTATCACGTCGGCACACCGGAAGCGCTGGCGGAGACGAACAGGATATTGGCGAAACGGCAGGCGGGTTAACAACTCTGTCACCCCTGCGAAAGCAGGGGCCTAGTTGGGTCTTTTCTTAAGGCATGTTTAGAACAGTATAAAACACCAACTGGATCCCTGCTTTCGCAGGGATGACAGCGCATCAGGTAACCGCCACCACTTCATCGTCAGCGTCGGCGCTTTCCTCGGTGGCTTCCTTGACTTCTTTTTCCTCGGCGGCTGCAGCGCGGGTGCGGCTGGAGGACTGGTAGGCCATGCCCGCATGGTCGGGGCAATAGGGCGTGCCGGGGCGGATATTGCGGCCACAGAAAGTGAAATCATCCTCGCGCGGATCGCCGATCGGCCATTTGCACATGCGCTCGGTCAGGTCGATGAGCGCCACGCCCCCGCCCGGTGGAATCGGCTCTTTCTCGAATTTGCGCGGCTCGGTCACTTCGCGGACCAGCGGATTGTGGCGCACGCCGGAAACAACAACCGGCGGCACGGCTTTTTTAAGCGGCGGCTTGGCGAGTTCTTTCCTGACGATTTCTTTTTTCGGCGCGACAACCGGCTTTTTGATCGGCGAGGGCCGTCCGGAAAGTCCCATGCGGTGCGCCTTGCCAATCACGGCATTACGCGTCACGCCCTTGGCCAGCGCCTTGGCGATGTCGGCAGCGCTTTTGCCTTCTTTCCACATTCTCTTCAGCAGAGCGATCCGCTCGTCCGTCCAGCTCATATCGGCTTCCTTTTTATAATTACATAATCAATTAAATATCGTCCAAGGCAGAATATACCACCGAATCGGGGAAAATAAAGGGGGATGTTTGGAGAACACCAGTGTCGCCCCCGATTTGTTCGGGGGCCCAAAAGGCAGTCCTGCCGTCATGTAGACTCAACGTGACGCGCAGACGCGCTTTTGGATGCCGGAACAAGTCCGGCATGACGGAAGAGTTTTCTCACGCATTGAAATCCAGACCCCATGCCGCGTAGCGGTCGGGGTCGTCGGTCCAGTTTTCGCGGACTTTGACGAACAGGCTGAGATGCACGCGTCGCTCCAAAATTTCCTCGAGCTCGAGACGCGAGGCTTCGCCGATTTTTTTGATCTGCGCGCCGCCCTTGCCGAGGATGATCGCCTTCTGGCTGTCGCGCATCACATAGACCACCTGGCTGATCTTGACGCTGCCGTCCTTGAATTCCTCCCATGTCTCGGTTTCGACGGTGGAGGCGTAGGGCAGCTCTTCTTTTAATTGTATAAATATTTTTTCGCGCGTGATTTCGGCGGCGAGCAGGCGCATCGGCATGTCGGACACCTGATCCTCATTGAACATCCACGGGCCGGCGGGCATTTTTTCGGTGATGTCCTTCAGCAGCCGGTCGACCCCGTCGCCGCTCAACGCCGAGATCATGTAAATATCGGTGAACACGCCGGTTTCGTTCATCTCCGTCGCGATTTTGAGCAGCTTGTCTTTATCAACAAGGTCTATTTTATTGAGCACAAGCACGGCGCTGCGTTTTTGCTCTTTCAGCTTGTCGACAATCGCCTGACTCTCGGTATTGACCTTGCCGCGCGCGACCTCGACAATCAGCAGGATAATCTCCGCATCCGCCGTCCCCTGCCACGCCGCCGACACCATCGCCCGGTCGAAGCGCTTGCGCGGCGCGAAAATCCCCGGCGTGTCAATGAAAACGATCTGCGTTGCGCCCTTGTTGACAATGCCCATTACCCGCGTGCGCGTCGTCTGCACCTTGGGGCTGACGATCGACACCTTGGCGCCGACCAGCTTGTTGATCAGCGTCGACTTGCCGGCGTTGGGCGCGCCGATAATGCTGACGAAACCGCATTTTTTCTTGGCTGTCATTTCTCGATTCCCATTTTTTGCAGCATTTTGAGGGCGGCGGCTTTTTCGGCGGCGCGTTTGCTGGCCGCCGTGGCGGACACCTTGCCGACACCCTCGACAAACACCTCGATCTCAAACAGCGGCGCGTGGTCGCTGCCGGATTTTTTGGCCAGCCGGTATTCCGGCAGCGGCAGGGATTTTCCCTGCGCCCATTCCTGCAGCCGCGACTTGGCGTCTTCCGGCGGGGCAGCGTGGCTGCGGAGCATATGTTCCCAGTATGTTTTGATAAACGCCTGCGCCGGCGGCAGGCCGCCGTCTTTAAAAATAGCGCCGATCAGGGCCTCCAGCGCATCGGCGAGGATTTTTTCTTTTTTCTGCCCGCCGGATTTCATTTCGCCGGCCGACAGCTTCACATGCGCGGCGAGATTAATTTCCTGTGCAACGCTGACCAGCGCCTCCTGCTGCACCAGTCCGGTGTGGCGCTTGGCGAGGCTGCCCTCCTCTTCGTCGGGAAAGGCGCTGAACAACAAATCGGCGATGACAAGCCCCAGCACCCGGTCGCCGAGGAACTCCAGCCGCTCGTTATTTTTCAGGTCATTCTGCGTGCTGGAATGGGTCAGCGCCGTTTCAAGAAGCTTCGGCTTGGAAAACGTATAGCCTATTTTTTTTGCAAGGGCATCCATCAGATCTTGTTGACGTTTTTGAAGATGCGGCTGTAACGGATGGCCTTGGGCCACTCGACCAGCTTGCACAGCAGCGACGCCGCCGGGGCGAAAGTCCCCTCCCTGACGCATTTGTCGCCGATGCCTTCGGTGGAGAAGAAGATGAACCAGGCGCGGCCGATGAGGTTCTCGGCGGGAATAAAGCCCACCTCCGCCTGCGCGCGGCTGTCGAGCGAGCTGTCGCGGTTGTCGCCCATCGCGAAATAATAGCCCTCCGGCACAGTGTAGACCTCGGTGTTGTCAAAGCGCGAGTCGTCGGAAATCTCGTAAATGAAGTGCTGCACGCCGTTCGGCAGCGTCTCGATATAGCGCTTGTACATGGCCGTCCGGCCGTCGTCGCTGACCTGCTCGATGTCGCGCAGGTCGCGCATCACCGGCTTGCCGTTGATGTTCAGCATCCCGCCCTTGACCTGGATTTTGTCCCCCGGCAGGCCGATGATCCGCTTGATGTAATCGATGCCGACCTTCTTGGGCTGGCGGAACACGGCGATATCGCCGCGCGCCACGGGCGATTCGAGAACCCGCCCCTGAAAGTTGACGATGTCCAGCGGGAAGGAATATTTGCTGTAGCCGTAGGCGTATTTTTCGACAAACAGGTAATCGCCGATCTGCAGCGTCGGCAGCAGCGAGCCGGAGGGGATGTTGAAGGGCTCGAAGGCGAAGGAGCGTATCACCAGCGCGATAATCGCCGCCACCACCATCGCCTTGAATAGCTCGACAATATCGTCCCGGTCTTTTTCTGCCGGTTTTTCTTCCAGCGCTGCCTGCTCGATCATTTTTTTATCTTGTTCCTTTTTCATTTTTCCGGCCCGGCGGAAATTATTACAAAAGCCAGCGCCATCGGCATGTCGTCCGTTAAACTAACATGTATCCGTGCAGTCATACCCTGCGGCGTCAGGGCGGTCAAACGGTCTTTGGCGCCGCCCGTCAGCACCAGCGAGGGCGCGCCCGCCGCGCCAGTGACCACCACGATGTCCTTCAGGTAAACCTCGCCGCTGATCCCCTGCCCCAGCGCCTTGGCGCAGGCCTCTTTGGCGGCCCATCTCTTGGCATAGCCGGCGGCGCGCAACCGTGCGTCACCCTTGGCCGATTTTTCAACCTTGTCGCGCTCCTCCGCGCCGAAGCACCGCTCGATGAACCGCGTGTCGTGCTGCTCCAGCACCGCAGCCACGCGGTCAATGCTCGTCAAATCTGTGCCGATGCCTAAAATCAACCGTTTTACCTAATGTTTATAAATGCGGGACAGCCGCGCATCCTTATGCTTTCTTACAACATGCCGGATAAAATAGTAGGTGACAACCCATGACACGATCGCCAGCGGCAGGCTGCCGAGGGTCATCGGCAGCAGAAGATCCAGCGGTTTGTCCAGCAGGTCCGAAAAGGTGAACTGGCGGTTCAGGGCGGTGGAGGCGGCGCGGGTGCCGTGCTTGCCCAGCAGCAGCTCGCCCAGCTGGTAGGTCGACAGCCAGATGAAAGGGTACGTCCACGGGTTGCCGGCGATGACTGTGCCCAGCACCATCGCCACCAGCGACCCGCCCAGCACCCAGGCGATCACCCCCGCCATCATCAGGTGAAACCCGACGAACGGCGTAAAGGACACCGCCACGCCGGTCGCAAAACCGGCGGCGATATAATAGGGCGTCCCCGGCAGCCGCGCGATGCGGTGCTTGTAATAGTGGATCAGGCGCAACAGCCCCATCGACGGCCATACGATTTCCCTGATCTTCTGCCTGCGGGTGCGGGGATGGCGGCGTTTAAGGATCATGCGGCCCCCTACCTGCTCCGCGCCCGGTTGACGGCGGTGATTTCCGGCGTGGCGCGCATCGACGCGATGATGTCGCTGAGGTGCTTGGAATCGCGCACATACACGTCGATCATCATGTCCCAGAAATCGAGCGAGCGGTTGACGATCTTCAGGTTGGTGATATTGCCGCCGTTCTTGCCGATGACGGTGGAGAGCGTGCCGAGGCTGCCCGGCGTGTTGGCGATGGTGACGATCAGCCGCCCGACATGGGATTCCGGGCTGTCCTCGCCCTCCTCCCACGCGATGTCCAGCCAGCGCTCCGGCGTGTCGGCGAAGGATTCTAGCGTTTCGCAGTCAATGGTGTGGATGGTCACGCCCTTGCCGGTCATCACGATGCCGACGATCCGGTCGCCCGGCAGCGGGTGGCAGCAGCGCGCGAAGTGCAGCGCCATGCCGGGGATCAGCCCCTTGATCGGCATGGGCGCCGACTTGCCCTTCTGGTGAGTCTTCTTTTCCGCCGTTTCGATCATGCTCTGGATGGTCTGCGGCGGCTCCTTGGGGCGGTGATCGGGATGCAGCGTATAAAACACCTCGCGGCTGCTGATATGCCCGGAGCCGATGCCGACCAGCAGTTCATCGACGTTGTTCGTCTTGAACCCGTGGCAGAAATCGCTGGTGAAATTCTTTTCGTTGTAGTCGTAGCCTTCCTGCTTCAGCACCTTTTGCAGCATGGCCTTGCCGAGGTTCATGTACTCCTCATGCTGCTGCTGGCGCACAAAACGGCGGATGCGCGCCTTGGCCTTGCCGGTGACGACGAACCTTTCCCAGTTGGGGGAGGGCGTCTGGCTTTTCGACGTCGTGATCTCGACCTGGTCGCCGTTCACCAGCTGCGTGTTGAGCGGGATGATGCGGCCGTTCACCTTGGCGCCCACCGTCTTGTCGCCCAGCGTCGAATGCACCGCATAGGCGAAGTCAATCGGCGTCGCGCCGCGCGGCAGCGCGATCAGATCGCCGTTGGGCGTGAAACAGAACACCTGATCCTGATACAGCTCCAGCTTGGTGTTTTCGAGAAATTCCTCGGGCTTCTGCGCGTGCTCGACAATGTCCATCAGCTCCCTGAGCCAGCGGTACTGGCGGCCGTCGGTTTTGCCGCCGCCCTCTTTATAAGACCAGTGGGCGGCGACGCCCAGCTCAGCCTCCTCATGCATTTCCGGCGTGCGGATCTGGATTTCGATGCGGTGGTTTTCGGGGCCGATGACGGTGGTATGGAGGCTGCGGTAGCCGTTGGACTTGGGCAGGGAAATGTAATCCTTGAAGCGCCCCGGCACCGTCGGATAGAGGCCGTGGATGACGCCCAGCGCGTGATAGCACTCCTGTATGTCGGCCACGATGACGCGGAACGCCATGATGTCGGAGAGCTGCTCGAAGGCGATGTTCTTGCGCTGCATTTTCTTCCAGATGGAATAGCGCGTCTTTTCGCGGCCCAGAATATCGGACTTGATGCCCGCCTCACCGATCTTTTTCTTGAGCTCGCCGATGATGCTTTCCACCACCGCCTCGCCGCCCTCGGCGCGCAGGAAGTTCAGGCGGGTGAGGATGCTCTCCCGCGCCTCGGGGTTGAGCTCGCCGAAGGCGATATCCTCCAGCTCCTCCTTGATGCGGTGGATGCCGATGCGCTCGGCCAGCGGCGCGTAAATCTCGATGGTCTCCAGCGCGATGCGCTTCCTTTTCTCCGGCTTGTCGATGTGGTGCAGGGTGCGCATGTTGTGCAGGCGGTCGGCCAGCTTCACCAGCAGCACGCGGATGTCCGACGACATGGCCAGCACCAGCTTGCGGAAGTTCTCCGCCTGCTTTTCCTGCGCGCTCTGGAACTCGATGCGCGAGAGCTTGGTCACGCCGTCGACCAGCCGGCATATTTCGTCGCCGAACAGGCGCTTGATCTCGTCCAGCGTCGCCAGCGTATCCTCGACCGTGTCGTGCAGCAGCGCCGTGCAGACCGCAGCCTGGTCCATCTTCATCTCGGTCATGATGCCGGCCACTTCGAGCGGATGCGAGAAATACAGGTCGCCGGAGGCGCGGGTCTGGGCGCCGTGCATCTTCATGGCGTAAACGTAGGCGCGGTTGATCAGGTCCTCGTCCACGTCCGGATCGTAGGCCTTGATGCGCTCTATCAGCTCATACTGCCGGATCATTGATCAATACCCCCGCAACACCGCGACAATCACAAAACCGAAAACCGCCAGAAACAACCCCGCCATCCGCAACTGCTTCACCGGCAGGGTCAGGACGCGGGTCATCATCTGCCGCATCCCCTCCGGAAACAGGGCGTACATCGCCCCCTCCAGCACAAACATCAACCCCAGCGCCGTCAGCAAATCCATCATGGCAGAACCTTCTCAATCTTACCGCTTGCCGGACTCTCCCCTGAAATAGCGCAGGAAATCGTTGTCCGGTGACAGCACCAGCGTGGTGTTATCGCCGGACAGGCTGTCGCGGTAGGCTTCCATCGTGCGGTAAAACGCATAAAACTCCGGGTCTTTTTTGAAGGCGGCGGCGTAAATCTTGATCGCGTCGGAATCGCCCTGCCCACGGCTGATCTGCGCCTGCTTCTCGGCTTCGGCCAGCAGGACGGTGCGCTCCTTATCCGCCTTGGAGCGGATTTCCTGCGCTTGCTCCTGTCCCTGCGCGCGGAACTCGGCGGCTTCCCGCTGGCGCTCGGTGCGCATCCGCGCGTAAATCGCCTGGCTGGTCTGCTCCGGCAGGTCGGCGCGGCCGATGCGGATATCCACGATCTCGATGCCGAACTGCGTGACGGCGGTATTGACCTGCTGCTTCACCGTCGCCATCAACTGGTCGCGCTTCTCCGACAGCACGTCGCCGAGCGTCGCGTTGCCAAGGATGCTGCGCAGGGTGGAATTGATGATGTTATTCAGGCGCGTGTTCGCCTGGCTCTCGGTCTGCCATGACGTATAGAAGCCCAGCATGTCGTTGATCTTGTAGCGGGCGAAAGTGTCCACCACCAGCCGCTTCTGGTCGGCGAGGATGACTTCCTCCGGCGGCGGGTCGACGTCCAGCACGCGCTTGTCGAACACCACCACCTGCTGGATGAACGGTATCTTGAACTTCAGGCCGGGGCTGGTGTGTTTTTCCATCAGTTTGCCGTACTGCAGCACCAGCGCCTGCTGCGCCTCCGGCACGATGAACGCCGACTGCCCGAGCAGCACCACGGCGAACAGGATAAATACGAACAGGACGGTATGACTCTTCGACATGGTTATTTTCTCCCTATCGCCATGCCGCCGCAGGGCGGCATCCGGCACGCGGCAAAGCCGCATTTATGAAGGCACTTCGTGCGGCCAGACCCCGCCCTGCGGCGGGGTGGCGTAATTGCACATTCGATTGTAAAAGCTAAAAACATCATTTTCCCTTACTGCGCCGGCGCGGCTTTCGCCCGGCCCTGCAACGAGTCAAGCGGCAGATAAGGCAGAACGGGACCGCTCTTGCCGTCCTCCAGCACTATCTTTTTGCTGTTCTGCATGACCTGCTGCATGGTTTCGATATAAATGCGTTTGGTCGTCACGTCCTTGGCTTCGACATACGCGTCATAGACGGAAAGGAAGCGGGCGGCCTCGCCCGTCGCCTTGCTGAGGACGGCGGCCTTGTAGGCTTCGGCGTCCTGCAACAGCTTCTGCGCGTCGCCGCGCGCACGCGGCACGATGTCGTTGCGGTAGGTTTCGGCCTCGTTCTTGGTGCGCTCCTTGTCGGCGCGGGCGCGCTGCACGTCGTCGAACGCGTCAACCACCGGCGCCGGCGGGTCCACCCGCAGCAGCTGCACGCTGTTGATCACGATGCCCGACTGATAGCCGTCGAGCATTTTCTGCATCAGGTCTTTCGTCCGCGCCTCGATGTCGGCTCGGCCCTCGGTCAGCGCCTTCTGGATGGCCGAGCGGCCGATGGTCTCGCGCATCGCGCTTTCGGCGACTTTCTTGACGGTCGTCTCCGGATCGCGGATCTGGAACAGGTAGTTCTTCGCATCGCTGACCCGCCACATCACCACGAAATCGATGTCGACGATATTCTCGTCCCCCGTCAGCATCTGGCTTTCGGAGAGGACGTTATTCTTTTCCGTGGCCTCGCCGGCGATCCGGCTGGGCGGCTGGTCGCGGAAGCCGACTTCCACGCGGCGGTCGAACGCGACGTTCACCGCCATCACCGTCTGGATGGGCCAGGGCATGTGATAGCCGGCGCCCGCCTCGCTGCGGGTGCTTGTCCATTTTCCGAAAGTCAATAGAACCACATTTTCGCCTGGTAATACTCTGTAAAATCCAGTGCCGAGCCACAGGGCGGCGATGATCAGAACGAGAAGGCTGATACCCTTTTTGCCTTCGTTGGGGGATTTGCCGCCGAAAAGACCGCCGAATTTGTCCTGCGCCTGACGCAGCATGGCATCCAGATCGGGATTGCTTTCGCCGCGCTGCGGATCCCACGGGGTTTTCGGCTTGTCGCCTTTGCCGCCCTCTCTGGAGCCCCAGGGGCCTTTGCCGCCGCCGTCTTTATTATCCTGATCATCCCACGTCATAGATATATCCTTGTTATGACATCACAAAACAGTTATAAGACATCTTAGTACACCCTCACAGATAAAGAAATTGTAAAAAATGGCCGTTTTAACAGCAGAAAAAGTCCTCGCCGCCCTCTATGACGTGGACGATCTTAACCAGAACATGGTTTCCGACATCGCGATTGACGGCGGCAAGGTGGTTTTCGCCATCGCCGTAGACCCCGCGAAAGGCAAGCAGCTCGAACCGCTGCGGCTGGCGGCGGAAGCGGCGGTCAAAAAAATCCCCGGCGTGACGTCGGTGATGGCGGTGCTGACCGCCGAGAGAAAAGCACCGCCTCCCGCGCCGGCGGCGCGGCAGCAACAGCCGATGCATAAAATTTCCGAGAACCCCGTCGCCCCGCACGTCAAGCACATCATCGCTATCGCCTCCGGCAAGGGCGGGGTCGGCAAATCGACCGTCGCCGCCAATCTCGCGCTGGCCTTCGCCGCGATGGGCAAAAAAACCGGACTGCTCGACGCCGATATTTACGGCGCGTCGCAGCCGCGCATGATGGGCATTCGCCTCCGCCCCGACACCAACAAGGACGAGCTGATCATCCCGCCGGTGGCGCATGGATTAAAAATTATGTCGATGGGCTTTTTCGTCGACGAGACCGCGCCGGTCATCTGGCGCGGGCCGATGGTGCATACCGCGCTCCAGCAGCTGCTGCGTGATGTGGACTGGGGTGATCTCGACATGCTGGTCATCGACATGCCGCCCGGCACCGGTGACGCGCAGCTCAGCCTCGCGCAGCACGTGCCGCTCTCCGGCGCGGTAATTATCTCCACGCCGCAGGACGTCGCGCTCAGCGAAGCCAAGAAAGGCCTGCTGATGTTCCAGAAGGTCGATGTGCCGATACTCGGGCTGATCGAGAACATGAGCTATCACCTCTGCTCAAACTGCGGACACCGCGAGGATATTTTCGCCCACGGCGGCGTGAAAATTGCCGCTGAAAAACTCGGCGTGACCTTCCTCGGCGAAATCCCGCTGCACATCGACATCCGCGCCGCCGCCGACGCCGGCACCCCGATCGTCGCCGCCCAGAACGCCCACGCCGTCAGCGAATCCTTCAAAAACATCGCCGCGCGGATATGGACGGCCCTGCCCGCAGAAAAAACCGTGCCGCAGGCGCCAAGGACGGCGCGGGGGTAGAAGACACTGTTGGAGGGTTTGGGATGGGGGTCAAATCAAAAGCGTTTTTAGGAATTGCCGTTCTTATTGTTTTCTTCGGAATGGGAATAAAAAGATATATTTACTGTAGCGGCATTGAACATTGCCAATTTTGGGGAGAGAAAGAAGAACTTAAACCCGGCGATTATCGTCTTCATGGGCTACTGCGCTATTTTGATGTTATCGCCATAGACGCGAAAATCGGTACCGCCCATATCAACCCACCCAGCGGCCACTTCTCAGTGATCCCCACCGAAGTAAAATTTACGGATGAAGATTTTATGCGTATGACTCGTAAAATTTTTGAAGAAGAGTTTCATAAAAAATTTGGAGATGACGGTGTTATTTTTGCAAAAGAAAGCGATTCCTACACCTTTGAAACCAACCCATACATGGTGAAACTTGAATTTAGTTTGCAGGAAAATGAAAAAGGCGAAAGTTTCGTGCAAGTCGATAGATTTCGAACACATTGGGCAACGCTATTTCCGGAAGTGTACATGACCCAGAATCTGGATAGTGATATACGTTCTTACAAGGGGCGGCAGATGGAACAAGATATCTTTAAGATTGAAACCCGCAGCGGCAATGGACGATTTATCACAAGTTTTAGAGCATCTCGCAATCAAAACGAATTTATGCTTCAGATAGAAAGCAGTGCGAAAAGCGCTTTTTCTAATTTTCTGGAAGAAGCAAAACCTGAACCAGAGATAGCAAGAAAATATTCAGCCATGTTGCTGAAAAGCTTAAAAGCCAATCCATGACCTCTGCCCAATCATCCCCCCTGCAAATCCTGCAAAAAACCTACGGCTACACGAAGTTTCGCGGGCAGCAGGAGGAGATTATCGCGCATGTGATCGGCGGGAAGAACGCTTTTATCCTGATGCCGACGGCGGCGGGGAAGTCGTTGTGCTACCAGATACCGGCACTGTGCCGCGCAGGCGTGGGCATCATCGTGTCGCCGCTGATCGCGCTGATGCAGGATCAGGTGGACGCGCTGCGCCAGCTCGGAATCAAAGCCGCCGCCATTAATTCCAGCATGTCGCCTAACCATATCCGCGAGACGGAGGCGAAAATCCGCAACGGTGAAATCGACATGGTCTATGTCGCGCCGGAGCGGCTGCTGATGGAGGATTTTCTCGACCTGCTCGACGGATCAAAGCTGGCGCTGTTCGCCATCGACGAGGCGCATTGCGTCTCGCAGTGGGGGCATGATTTCCGCCCGCATTACGCGCAGCTTTCCCTGCTGGCGACGCGCTACCCCGATATTCCGCGCCTCGCCCTCACCGCCACCGCCGACGCGCCGACGCGGAAGAACATTGTCAACTGCCTGCAGCTGGCGGACGGGCAGACGTTCATCGCCGGTTTCGACCGCCCGAATATCCACTACAGCATCGTCATCAAGGACAACGCCAAACAGCAGATTTTGCGCTTTATAAAGGACAACCACGCCCATGACAGCGGCATCGTCTATTGCCTCTCCCGCGCCGCGACGGAGGAAATGGCGGAATGGCTGTGCGAACAGGGCTTCAAGGCGCTGCCCTATCACGCCGGGCTTTCCGCAGAAATCCGGTCGCGCAATCAGGAACGGTTCCTGCGCGAGGATAAAATCATCATGGTCGCCACCATCGCCTTCGGCATGGGCATCGACAAGCCGGACGTGCGCTTTGTCGCCCACATGACCATCCCGAAAAATATCGAGGCCTACTATCAGGAAACCGGCCGCGCCGGACGCGACGGCCTGCCCGCCAATGCGCTGATGGTCTACGGCATGGGCGACGCCGCGATGCAGCGCAATTTCATCGAATCCTCCACCGCGCCCGACAACCAGAAGCGCATCGAGCACCAGAAGCTCAACGCCCTGCTGGGCTTGTGCGAGGCGGCGGGCTGCCGGCGGCAGATCATCCTCGACTATTTCGGCGATACCGGCACGCCATGCGGCAACTGCGACACCTGCCTCGCCCCGCCGGAAACTTTCGACGGCACGGTGGCGGCGCAGAAGGCGCTCTCCTGCGTTTACCGCACCGACCAGCGCTTCGGCGTCGGCTACCTGATCGACGTGCTGCTGGGCAAGGACGACGAGCGCATCCGGCAGTTCCAGCACGATAAAACCAGCACTTTCGGCATCGGCGCGGACACCGGCAAGCCGGAATGGCAGAGCATTTTCCGCCAGTTGGTCGCCAAAAACTTGCTGATGGTGGATATTGAAGGGCACGGCGGCCTCAGCCTGACGCCGCAAGGGCAGGCATTCCTGAAAGAAAAGAAAACGATTTTGCTGCGCAAATATACCGGAAAAATCAAGCTGCGGCGCGGGGCATCATCGGGTGCGGCGGAGGATTTCGAAGGCGATCCGTCATTGCTGACGGCGCTGAAAACCACGCGCCTGACGCTGGCCAAAGCGCAGAACGTGCCGCCCTATGTCATTTTCCACGACAAGACCCTGCGCGAGATGGCGACCGCGCGTCCGGAAACGCTCGCGGCGCTGGCGCGGCTCCACGGCATGGGCGAAAAGAAGATGGAACGCTACGGAAAGATATTCCTCGACGCGATCGCGCAGCACGGCGCTGCGGCAGGCGGCTAAACTGCGAAAACCGGCACCAGACGCACAGGGCGGCAGTTGGGAGGGCCCCTCAAGGCCGTACCCCATGCCTCAAGCCCATCGGAAAACCGCGCCACCCTGATGATATTGCCGTGAGCGCCCATGAGAGTGCCTGACCAATACCAGAAAGACCCATTCCTGCCCGTTGTATTAAAGGTGCCCTTCAGCGCGCCCTTCTGATTGTTGCGGAAGAGCAGCTGCAATTCCTCAATCGTCGGCAGGCGCCAGTCCTGATGGCCGTGGGCGTCAAGCTCTCTGGTGTATTTTGCGGCTTCATTAAACTGCATGGCAACGGCGGCATCCTGCGGCGTGACAAAGAGGTGCGCATTCATAGGCAGGGAAATCCCCGCATAAACCGTGCCGTCCGGCATGACATCGCCGATTTTGGCATGCGCCATCGCTTTGGCAAAGGCCTGCGCCCGCTCTTCTTCCCGCGCCTTGCGCCACGCGGTGAAATCCGACTTAGGCCGGATCAGGAATTTAGCGGCTTTCTTCTGGGCGTCTGTCGGGGGCTGTTTGTCCGGTTCCGGCATATTCTTCAAACCTGCGGCGCAGCGGCGACGTAGCGCACGGGGCGGCAGCCTTCGATGTTTTTTTCGTTGTCCCTGTAAGCATAAGACTTAACGCTGCAGTATTTGGAATCCACGATGCAGTTAAAATCCGGGTTATGCTCGTCTGCCGTGGATGACCAGTAAGAGCGGGCGTTGAAAGTCCCCTTCAGGGCGCCGGCTTCTTTGTTGATGATGAAAATTTTCAGTTCTTCCCGCGTGGGCAGCTGCCAGTCCGTATAGCCATGCGCGCTGCATTCCCGGACGTATTGCGCCGCCTGATTAAAGGAGACAAGCGCGGGAGACCCTTCGGTGGGGACAAACATGTAGGCGTTTCTCTCCGGCGAGAAGCCCGCATAAACCGTGCCGTCCTCCATGACATCGCCGATCGTGGCGCGCGCCGCCGCCGCCACTTCCCTTTCCCTGCGCCAGACAGCAAAATCCGGCTTTGGCCGGGTGAGAAATTCCGCAGCTTTCTTTTGCGCGTCTGTCAGCTGTTGCTTGTCCGATTTTTGCATAACAGTAATATAGGGGATTGTTTGCAATATGACAATATAATTTATCTATTTGATAAATAAGTTAAAACTGCTCGCGCGTCAGCCAGAAAACCTCGCCTTCGCTCATCTCTGAGTCCAGCCAGAGAAATTCCAGCTGCGGGTATTCGTCTTCCAGCCGGACGCGGCCCTGCCCGATTTCGCACAGCAGGCCGCCGTTCGGCGTCAGGTGCGCCGGCGCTTCCTTCAAAATGCGCCGCACGATGTCCAGCCCGTCCTTCCCCGCCGCCAGCGCCATTACCGGCTCGTGGCGGTATTCCGGCGGCAACGCTTTCATCGCCGGCGCATCGACATAGGGCGGGTTGGAAATAATCAGGTCATATTTTTTGTTCTTCAGCGGCTTGAACAAATCGCCCTTGAACAGGGTGATGCGGCCCTCAAGGCCGTGCTCCGCGACATTGCGCTTCGCCACCGCCAGCGCTTCCGCCGACAGGTCCACCGCATCGACCGCCGCAGACGGGAAGGCCAGCGCCGCGAGAATCGCCAGACAGCCGGAGCCGGTGCACAGGTCCAGCACGGTATCCGATTCATCCGTCAGCGCAAAATCCTCCGCGCACAGCATCTCGCCGATGAACGAGCGCGGCACGATCACCCTCTCGTCGACATAAAAGGGAACGCCCTGAATATACGCCTTGTTGAGCAGATAGGCGGCGGGCTTGCGGGTTTTGATGCGCCGCGCGATAATCGCCGCCACGGCCTTGCGCTCCGGCGCGGTCAGGCGCGCGTCGAGATACGGCTCCAGTTCGCCGACCGGCAGGTGCAGAGTCTCCAGCACCAGCCACGCCGCTTCGTCGAAGGCGTTGTCCGTGCCGTGGCCGTAAACCAGCCCCGCCCTGTTAAAACAGCTCACGCCGTAACGGATAAAATCGCGCACGGTCAATAGTTCTGCGGTTATTTTCGGGCTTTGGGGCATGTTTTCTCCTCACTTGAAATTATGCCGTATGGTGTGCCAGAGTCAATCATGGTGAAGAAACAAGCCTTGTTCATGCTGCTCGCGGCCAGCGCCCTTTCCGGCTGCACCCATCTCTCGCTTGAGGCGCGGCATAACGCGGCGGTCGGCGTTGCCCTGCCCGCCGCGCTGTCCGAACGGGTGATTCCCGCCGGAATTTTCAACCTGACGGTCTGGGAGCGGGTGAACAAGCCGGACGCGCCGGCGGATGTTTATATCGAGGGCGACGGGCTGGCGTGGCTGGGCACGCACCAGAAATCACTCAACCCGACGCCGCCCGAGCCGATGACCCTGCGCCTCGCCGCCAAGGACAAAGCCGACAACGTCATTTATATGGCACGGCCCTGCCAGTACACCGGCTGGAATGGCGGCGGCGTATGCCCGGATACTTACTGGACCAACGGGCGGAC
>JAHFPI010000083.1 GCA_023266795.1 Rhodospirillales bacterium | reverse complement strand
CGCGCCGCATGATCCGCCGCAGCACATAGCCGCGGCCTTCATTGGAGGGCATGACGCCGTCGGCAATGAGAAAGGAGGATGAGCGCAGGTGATCGGCAATGACGCGGTGGGAGGTCTTGAATTCGCCGTCAGGATCGCGGGAGGTCAGCTGCGCCGAGGCCTCGATGAGCGCGCGCATGATGTCGATGTCGAAAATGTCGTGTTTGCCTTGCAGGATCGTGGCCATGCGGTCGAGACCCATGCCTGTATCGACCGATTGTTTGCCCAGTTTGATGCGGCTGCTGTCTGGCAACTGTTCGAACTGCATGAAGACGTTGTTCCAGAATTCGACATAGCGGTCACCATCCTGCTCGGGAGAACCGGGGATGCCGCCAGCGACCTTGTCGCCATGATCGAAGAAAATCTCCGTACAGGGGCCGCAGGGGCCCGTATCGCCCATCATCCAGAAGTTATCCATTGTCGGGATGCGGATGATTTTGCTGTCCGGAAGTCCGGCAATTTTTTTCCAGTATCCCGCCGCTTCGTCATCATCAGAATAGACGGTGACGAGCAGCCGGTCTTTCGGCATGCAGAATTCTTTGGTGACAAGCTCCCACGCAAATTTTATGGCGTCTTCCTTGAAATAATCGCCGAAGGAGAAATTGCCGAGCATCTCGAAAAACGTCAGGTGCCGCGCTGTGAAGCCGACATTATCAAGGTCGTTATGCTTGCCGCCCGCCCGCACGCATTTCTGCGCCGTGGTTGCCCGTTTGTAGGGGCGCGTCTCCTGGCCTGTAAAAACATTCTTGAACTGCACCATGCCCGAATTGGTGAACATCATCGTCGGGTCGTTCGCCGGAACGAGAGGGGAGGAGCGAACAACTTCATGCCCGTTCTTTTTGAAATAATCGAGAAATGTTTTGCGGATCTGGTTTGCGGTTGTCGTCATGGCTACCCTCATACAATAATCCGGCGATTATACGCCCTTTTATTGCCGTCTGGGAAGCCCCGTGGCATCGGCGAAGCGCGGGCCGCGATGGATGTCTTCAGCGACATAAACCGGCCATTCGCCGGAGGCGACGTTCTCCAGCGAGTCCGTATTCTGGTTATATTTCAGGCGGTAGATCCAGTAATTCGTCAGCACCCGCTCGACAAACAGGCGGGTTTCGGCGACGGGGATCGATTCGATGAACAGCAGCGGGTCGTCATCATAACTGACGGTCTTTTCCCAGCGGGACAGCTTGCCGGGGCCGGCGTTATAGGCGACGGCCAGCTTGAACAGGTTGTTCTGCACGCCGCCGTCCTGTAGCAGTTTCATCAGGTATTTCTGTCCCAGACGGAGATTAACCGCAGGGTCCTGTAGGTGTTCTTTATCTATTTTAATGCCGCCGGCGCGCGCCATGTTCATGGCGGTAGAGGGCAGCAGCTGCATCAGGCCGACGGCGCCGGAGCTTCTGTTCGCCACGGCGGCGTCAAATTTCGATTCCTGACGGATAAAGGCATAGACCAGTGATTTATCCACCTGATAGCCGCCTTCGGGATACCAGGGGGCGTCGGGATATAAAGCGGCATCATATAGTTTGCCTTTTGCATCCTGCAGTCCGCTGCCGAGGCGTATTTCGAAGGCCGGAATACCCGCCTTGTGGGCGAAGGCCATCATGGCTTCCTGCATCGTTGCGTCACTGCCGGGATTGATCTGCCGAAGTTCCTGTTCCGCCAGTTCGGGATGTTCGGCATCCATCAATGCCAGCGCGCGTTTGCCCGCCGGAATAGCCGCCAGCGCCTGCGCCAGTTTGTCGTTCAGTTCCGGCATCTTCCAATTAAAGCGCGTCTGCTCCATGCCCAGCGCTTTTACCGCTATGATGCCGTAGAAGCTGCGCGGATAGTCTGCCGCTTTCTCCAGCCAGTGGCGGACATTCTGCGGCTGATGGTTTCTTATATAGGAACGCGCCGCCCAATAGGCTCCGGCCGACGCCATCCATGCGGAAGCGCGCGGCGAAGTGGCGGCGCTTTCAAAATGCTTTGCCGCCTCATCATATTTTCCCTCTTTCCATGCGGATAATCCGGCAATCCAGCCGGCACGCGGTATTTCTGTGCCGGAACGGCTGGAGCTCGCCGCCGCCAATGCGTAAGCCGGGTTCACTTTGTCATTATAGAAGTAGGACTCCGCGACCTGCGCCTGTAACGCGTCATATTTTGTGTCGTCAAAAAGATCCTTCGCTTCGGGGCTTTCCAGCCGCCGCCGCGCCGCCGTCGGGCTTTCCGACAGGCTGCCGCTGATGGCCTTCATGATGTCCTTCTCACGGCGGCTATATTCCTGATCGGCCATATAGGGCTGGGCGAGCTGGCCGCTGTCGTAATCGTGGTATCCCGTCATCCCATGGCCGGGACGCGGTGCGGCGAGAGACACAGCATTTTTTTTTGGTTTGCGGGTGAGGGCGAGATCATAAATTTTCTGCGCGCCGGGATGGTCGGCATAGGCGCGCATCCATTCGGCAAGTTCCGTGTAGGTCGCTTTATAATCACGGCTGGCATAGCGCTGATACAGTACGTGCCCCATCAGGCGGTGGTCGGACAGTTCATGAATGGCTTTATTGGCTTTTTTGAAATCGCCGACATCCTGAAAGGCAAAAATGCGCGCGTAGAGGGCCGCATCATCCTCGTCCAGACGTTCGTCCTTGCTGACGCGGTTAAAGGCCTCGCCTTCCAGAGAGTCGGGGGAGCGCTCCACCGGCTTTTCGGCTTTGGATACTTCTGCTTTATGCGCCGGTTTACGCGCCGACTTGTGAGCTGGTTTATGAACGGGATTCCAGAGTATTTTATTCGCAGGAGGCGATGTTCGGGCGGTAGCGCCAGCCGTGCCCGCATACGAGGGAGCCAGCAGCGCCGCAATAATTAATAAAATTCGCCCGCGACAAGCTTTGAATTGCAATATAAAAACGCCTTTTTCTTTTATGCAGATGCCCCGAGTTGTAGAGGAAATTCGCCATTTTGACAAGCTTTGACATAATTTATGGGTGATTGGTTCATAAATACAAAGGGTTATTGTAATATAGGGATTTATTATTTACGGAAAATATTTGGCGAATCTATGGTTTGCGCGGCGAAATTTTGAAAGGGTGGCGCATGGGGATAGGCTTTTTCAGCCCTTTGGAGAAATCCGAGTCATGCAGAAAACGAGCACGCTTTATTTGCGGCCAATGTTTTAGCCACTCAACTACTTCAGCATCGCGAGAGGAAGCATATGTCAGGGCTGTCCTGCCATCTGTGTTTACTACCCCTATATCCGCACCCCTTTCGAGCAGCATCTCTATTATATCTTTGTTTCCTGTTACGGCTGCGACCATCAGTGCCGTCCAGCCGGAAAAACTTTTTTTATTTACATCAGCGCCTCTCTCCAGCAGCAATTTCACCGTCGCGGGATTTTGACACCATGCGGCAGTCATTAACGGCGTTAAACCGACGCCGTCCATCCTGTCGAGCGCATCAGGATACCTGTTTAAAAAATCCGTGACAGCCGCATTGTCGCCGTCAGCGATGGCCTGCCTGAAATCCAGCGGTTTTTCCGGTTCTTCGAGGGATGTCTTGGCAGTTGCATCCATGTCATTTCACCCCATTCGAAAAGTTGAGGGGACGGCGTGCGGGGATGGGCTTTTTCAGACCTGTGGAAAAATCGGTGTCAATCAACCATTGCGCGCGTTGCTCCTCGCGCAGCATTTTTTGTTTCTCTGCCCATCTCGCCAGCAGTGCTGCCGTTCCGGGCTGCCTATGTTCTCCCGCCATCATCAGGGCTGTTTCGCCGGTGTGTTTTTTGGCATCCATATCGGCCCCCTGATACAGCAAGAGCTCCACCAGGTCCTTGTATCCATTCGCTGCCGCCGCCATCAGGGCTGTCATGCCGTGTTCATTCTTCCCGTTAACGTCAGCGCCATTCTTCAGCAGCAGTTTTGCCGTCTCCGTGCGCCCGAACATTGCCGCCCATACCAGCGCCGTCCTGCCGCCATTTTTCTCATCGGCGGCGCTGGGGTATTTATCCAGAAATTCTGCAACAACCGCATTATTCCCGTCGCCGGCGGCGTCGAAGAAGGCGTCCAGCTCTTGCTGGCTGGGTTTGTTAAACGATGCTTGCAGCGTAGCGGTAACCATGTGATCAGACCTTACGGGGTGAAAAGTTGAAGGGGCGGCGCGCGGGGATGGGCTTTTTCAATCCACTGGAGAAATCCGTATCCCTTAACCACTTGGCGCGCCGTTCCTCCGTCCGTCTTTTTCGTTCGGCAAAAAGGTGTTGTTTCCTTTCCTCTATCCAGTTTTCCAGCAGTTCCACTATTTCCGGATGGTCATGATTTTTGGCAACCGTCATAACCGTCCTGCCTTCATTATCTTTTTCGCCGGTGGCTGCGCCGCCTTCGAGCAGCAGTTTGACAATGTCCCGGCTTCCATCTTCGCCCTGTGCGGCCCACATGAGCGCTGTCATGCCCTCTGCATTGTCTTTGCCTTTGGTGCTGGCGCCATTTTTCAGCAGCAATTCGACAATATCCTTATGCTTGTATGCCGCCGCCTGTATCAGGGCCGTCATGCAATAGCCGTCAATCATGTTAATGTCGGCGCCCCGGTCCAGGAATAGCTGCACCGTGTCTTTCTGCCCCATCCGCGCGGCCCATGACAGGGGCGTCCAGCCATGAATATCCCTGTTATTGATGATGGCAGCACCGTGTTCATCCAGAAGTTTTGCGATGGTTGCCGGATACCCTCTTTTAACGGCATCAACCATGAGGCTCAGGGCGGTTCTGTTCGCGGGGGTTTCCGGCGTACCTTTTTCCCGCAAAAGGGCCACGATGTCCTCGTCTTGGCCTTCCGCCGCATACGTCAGGGCCGTATCGCCAAAGTTATCTCTTTCATTAATGTTTGCGCCGCTATCCAGCAGCAATGCCACCATGTCTTTATCTCTTCGCTCGGCGGCCCACATCAGGCCGGTGCGACCTGCGTTGTCTTTTGCATCAATAGCGGCGCCTTTTCCCTGCAGAAACTTTACAAGATCTGTATACCCGCATCTTGCCGCCCATAATAGCGCGGTGTGGCCTGCGTTGTCTTTTGCATCGACTGTTGCGCCCCGCTCCAGCAGCAATTTCGCCGTATCCGTACGCCCCTTTGTCGCCGCCCCATATATCAATGCCGTAATGTCGCGGTATTCATGCGCGGCAATGCCCGCATCGAGGGCTGCCGGATATTCATCCAGAAATTTTTCAATGGCCGCCGTATCCCCGCTGGAGACGGCCCTGAAGAAAGCCACCATCTTTTGCTTCGGGGGCGTATAATTAAACGAATCTTTCAGCGCGTTTACCATGTGATCAGACCTTTCGGGGCAAAGGTTTGAAGGGACGGGATGCGGGGATGGGTCTTTTCAGGCCTTTGGAAAAATCCGTTTCTTTCAGCCACTGCGCGCGTTGTTTTTCGGCCCATCTGGTGAGTACAACGACAGCCCCGCCCATATTACCCCCCTGCGCTATTGCCAGCGCCGTCTTGCCGTCCTGCCGTTTTGCATCGATATCAGCGCCGTTTTCCAGCAGGAGCTGCATCGTATCCGTGTAGTCATGCAGCGCGGCATATATCAGAGCCGTATCGCCCCAGCCGTTTTTTTCGTTAACACCGGCGCCTCTTTCCAGCAGCAGTTTTACTGTTCGGGGATGGTTGTAGGAGGCTGCTGCCGTCAGGGCGGTCATGCCCATATCCGTCACGGTGCTTTTTTCATTCACGGCGGCGGGGTATTTATCAAGGAAATCTATGACACCGGCGTCATCCCCGCAACTTGCGGTAACCTGAATGAAGCTATCCAGTTCTTTCTGGCTGGGGGTGTTTTTTGACTGCTGCCCATGTTGTTGATTGGCGCATTCCACCAGCGCCGCCGCCGTTCCGGCTTGTCTATATTGCTGGGCCATTATCAGGGCTGTTTTGCCGGTGTATTGTTTCGCAGCGGCATCAGCGCCTTTCTCCAGCAGAAGCGTCACCAAGTCGCTGTGCCCGTTCATGGCGGCCAATATCAGGGGCGTGTTGCCGCACTCATCCGTTCTATTGATATCGGCGCCATGTTCCAGCAGTAGCTTTGCCGTCCCTGTGTAACCACGGCCGCATTTCGCCGTACATATCAGGGACGTTCCGCCTTCGGGATGTCTTATATCAACGTAGGCGCTGTATTGATCAAGAAACTTTGCGACGGTTGCATTATCGCCGCAGTTGACGGCATTAAAGAAGGCGTTCACTTCCCCTCGATCTGGCCCGTTAAATGATTGTTGCAGCGCACCGGAAACCATGTGATCAGACCTTATGGGACGGAAGTTTGAATGGGCGGACGGCTGGAATGGGTTTTTTTAGGCCGCCGGAGAAATCGGTGTCTCTCAGGGCTTGCTCTTTCTGTTGTTCTGCCGAGGCAGTTTCTTTTTCTGCAAGACGTTGTTTATTCTTCTCTGTCCATTGTTCCAGTACTGCCGTCGTTTCCGGGCTGCTTCCGGCGCGTGCAATTGTCAGGGCGGTATGGCCGGCTTCGGCACACTGAGAAATGTTGGCGCCCTTCTTCAGCAGCAGTTCCACAATTTCCCATTTTCCGGCTGCTGCTGCGTACATCAGGGCCGTTCCGCCCTCGTCGTCCTGCGCATCAATAGAAGCGGTTTTTTTGAGCATTATACGGACTATTTCTGTTTCTCCATCATACGCCGCCTGCATCAGGGGCGTTGCGCCGAAATTATTTTTCTGGTCGGGGGATGCTCCTTCTCCCAATAGCAGCCTTGCCATGTCGGCGTGTTTTTGATCCAGTGCCCAGAGCAGGGCCGTCATGCCGTAATTGTCTTTCTTGTCAACAGCCGCGCCGTGGCTCAGCAGCAGCCATGCTATATCCCTGTGGTCGCGTGTCGCCGCCGCTATAAGCGCCGTCATGCCGCCCATGGTTTTCGCGTCAACGTAGGATTTGTATTTTTTCAAAAACTTTTGGGCATCGTAGCTGAATCCCGTGCCCGCAGCGACACGGACAAAGTAGTCCACTTCTTCCTGGGACGGGCGCAGATTGAACAGGCTTTTCAGCGTATCGGGAATCACGTGACCAGACCTCCTAAAAACGGTTCTGGCCATAATAGCGATTGACATATATTATGTCAACTAATATCTCAAACGACGCCTAATTCCTGCAATTTGGCCTTCAGCATGAGCAAATCCTCCCAGGCCAGCCGTTTTTGGGCGGGGAGGCGGAGGAGGTAGGAGGGGTGGAATATTGCCAGCGAGGGGATGGGTTGTTTCAGTCCCGCCGGAGCATAATTCAGCCATTTCCCCCGCAGGCTCGTGATGCCCTGCGTGGTCTGGAGCAGCGCCTTGGCCGACACGCCGCCCACGTATACCAGCACGGCAGGGTTGACGAGCTCGATATGCCGCTGCACGAAAGGCAGGCTCAGCACCACTTCCGCATCCGTCGGGGTGCGGTTGCCGGGGGGGCGCCAGTTGATCACATTGGTGATATAGACGTTTTCCTCGCGGTTCAGGTTGATGGCAGCCAGCATTTTGTCCAGCAGTTGCCCGCTGGCGCCGACAAAGGGGCGGCCTATCCGGTCCTCGTCCGCGCCGGGGGCTTCGCCGACTAGCATGATTCTGGCGGTAGGGACGCCGTCGGCAAAAACCATCTGCGTGGCGGTGCGTTTCAGGGCGAGCCCCTGAAAATTTTCCAGCGCTATCCGGAGTTCTTCGATTGTTTTCGCGCCTGCCGCCAAGGCTTTGGCCTCTTTTAGGGCTTCGATGGCGCCTGCAACGGGCGGAGGGGCGGTGGGAACTTCGGGTGTAAGCGTGGCAGGGACGGGTTTAGCCATAGGGAGGACGGCAACTTTTTCCGGAATATATGTCCGGTCGACGGGGGCATCCCCTATCGCTTCATCAACGCCGATCTCTGCGTACCATTGCAGCAGCTGTGCCGGATCTGGGTGTGCTTCCATAGACTTCTCTCGCTAAATAATGTCAAATAACCTACATCCATTTCGGAATGAA